>JAQVYV010000077.1 GCA_028708525.1 Eubacteriales bacterium | reverse complement strand
ATTTTAAAAATAATGTGAATTGACATTTACACCTAACCTTCTTATAATTAATATTGTTTACTGTAAAAATATCTTTTTTGCTACTGTAGCTCAGCCGGCAGAGCAGCTGATTCGTAATCAGCAGGTCTGTGGTTGTTGATAAGGTAGTATAAAGTAAGTATAATTAAAAAAACGAGGGCAGCAACCCCGTCCTCGCGTACATGCTGGCATAGCTCAGTCGGTAGAGCAGCTGATTCGTAATCAGCAGGTCGGGTGTTCAAGTCACCTTGCCAGCTCCATTTAAGAGAAAATCCTTAGAATCGTGATGGTTCTAAGGATTTTTTACTGTTACTTTTTGACCGTGAAAACTTCATTTTTGAAGGGCAGTTTCGAACATTCATACAGTTCCTGCGGAATTGCACTTGTGACAATCAGACCGCGTATTTTAAGATATTTCAGAAGCTCGGTTTCGGTTAGCGTTGAAATGCCGTCAGATAAAAGGTTTCCTATGACCAAGTCTTCGAAAGTATCAAATGAGCTATCGTTAGGAATGATTACCCCTCTCTGATAACGGCGATCTCGAATCTGCGGCGATATGATACGGAAACCCGTATCATATTCGGTAATAAGAGACTCCAATAGGAAGCCATTCCATTTGTATGAACAATTCGGGAACGACTTGTAATCAAATATACTGCTGAAAGCAAAATACCCCGATTTACTGACAAGCTCCCGTAACATATCTGATATTGAGCTTATCAGTGATTGCGATACGCCGAAATAATTTTTTCTCACATAATCATTTTCTGATACACGGATAAAATCTTTTTCTAATTCGGAGAAGATTGCATACACTGTACCTCCAGCCCAACCGAGGTCGGCGGCAAGGCGGTTGTATTTTTCGTAGTTTAAATCGGTTTCACAATGCAGAAGAACCTGTGCAATATTGGCGGCAGATATTTCCTGCACAGGAAAGGTCTTAGAGAGAATATGCGGTCTTTTGAAGCGGTAATCACCTTCAAAGAGACACGATGCAACATAGTACAGATTCTGAGGATTGGCTATATTGTTCCTCGAAAGGAATTCTTTACAGATGTGTTTTACTGCTGTGAACAGCAGGGCATCGCTCGAATAACCGCTGTGTAATTCGGTTTGAGTCTTTATCGCATCAGAGAGTATCGCCCGTTCTTCATCAGTTATTTTTATATTATCTATGTGATTAAATTCATTATAATCCCATTGAATAAGCTCCGGCAGCCGCATTACGGAAAATGCGATTACAAAATCATTAATACCGGGAATTGATTGCTTAATCTCTGCTTTGGTCATAGCACGACCATTTTCAAGCAGGAGCTGACTCAAACGGTCATCGATATCCTGCCTGAGTTCACCGACTTTGGACATTAAGTCTCTTTCATATGCAAACTCATTCGGATACAGACATTTAAGCATGCCATGCAAAAAATTCGGGTTATCAATATTCGTCTCTGCCAGGAAACGTCCTTGAAAATGTGAAAACAGCTCAGAATAATAAAACGAGGTCTGGGGGCTGTTTTTGATAAACATGTGAATCTCCTCAAATAAAGAAACGCTGTATATAACTTTCTCAATAGGACAATATCGCCCGCGACCTGAGAGAATTAATTTTGAAGCATCACGAGACATTCCGGCAGTTAATGCCCTATTATTCGGAGGCAGGGGTACTCCGTGATAATGTTTGGCTATGACCTGCCTAAGCAAGCGCATATCCTCATTATCTTCATCAGAATCCAGCTTGATATCAAGCCTGAAAAATTTACGAACAGCATCGTGACAGACGATTGCATATGGCTGAGTGCCCTTCGTGACATAATCTCCGTAAAAGCGATATTTGTTATGTATAAGGAAATTCATAATATCTGAAGCATCAAAATAATCCAAGTTATGCTTTTTAAGCTCAGACTCAATTAACTCGAGATTATCATAAAAATTGATGCCTTCTCCGATGATTTCATCCGTATATTCTTTGAGCCTGTCCTCGATATCAGCGCCGCATACAGAAGCCTTTATGAAGCTGTCAGAAAACTTGATATAGCGTACATATTCAGACTCCTGCAGAACAAGTTTGCAGTACATGGCTGACTCTTCAGAGCGGAAAAGGTTAACGAGATCTGAAAAGGGAAAGGAAGCATTATCTGTTGAAAGCAGAATGCCTGCAGCTAATTCAGCAATGCCCGTAAGCTTACGGCACGTTTTAGCAAGGATTTGCCGCACTCTTTCGCGGGTTACCTGTAATTCTTTTCCGATTTCCTCCAAAGTCGCACCCGCACAGCGCTTTGATAAACTAATCTTTGCACTGTCTTTCAGCGCTTCAACAGCGTCAGTAAAATGCCGAGTTACCGGAATAGAGAAGTAACTGTCAATCATACGGGCAAAAGAATACTCCTGCGGGGTCAGCCCTCGATCACAAAGGTCTCCGACAGTAAAAAGATTGTTTCTCTGGAATAAATCAAGACCCTGTTCAGACAGCCCGATATTATAAAGCAAGGGAATAGGAATCGACGTATTTTCAGAATCGATATCTTTAAGATAATACAGTTTGGATGGATCTGTTTCCGGCAATGATACTGTTTCTCGGAAAGCAAGAATCTCATGGAAGGTTTTCGCTCCCATATTTCTGATACGCATTAAATCCTCCTCGCCCAAGGCTAATAGCTCCTCGAGAGAAGTAATCCCGGAGCGAATTAAACAGTTCCGCGCTCTTACAGACAGCGGAAGATGGTCTATTGAGTTCGAGGAATAAAGCGCTTCACCAGTATTGGTTTCCGCTGGAGAAGGAGAGCTGATAAAATCATGGTACACTTTTCTGAGATTCTCAGCCGAAGCGATGCCAAGCCCTTTTAGGTTTGCAGCGTTATCAAAATCTGCCTCTGTAAGCTGGCTCATAAGAGATTTCCCCTCGGCAGTGCATTTTACTATAAAGGGTGCGCTTCGCGGCACATTGAAATAGACGTCGGTTATCAAGGCGTCTTTTATTTTAATAGCTTGCTGCGACTGGTGTTCGTTCTCATCAAAACGCATATCAGAATCGCCGATATCAGCATCTTCATTGGATTCTATCACATCGTCGATAACGGCCTCTGCGGTGCTTGATGTTTCTTCAGCAGTTAAAGAAGGCGCACTGCAGAGAGAAAAAAGCTGCTTAACTTCTAAGATCAGGGTTTCTGAAACTCCAGGCACGAACAGCAATTCATCGAAATCAAAGCGCACTAAAGCGTCAAGAGTGATAAAGCCCCGCTCTTTAAGGTAATACAGTATTTTCTCGAACCTTTCATCACTGTAAAGAGTAAAGATTGACTCTGACATCAAGCGCATTTCCTTTCGGCTAAGAAGCCTTCATGCTTCTTGCTTTCTCGACTATTTTATCATGGATTTTTGATTCTGGAAGGCAGTCCAAAATATATGTACCGCCGAGGAGATTAAGATATTTTGATAATTCACCGACAGTATCGGTATTGATGAGGCATCCTTCCTCTCTGGCTGTTAAAAGTGCAGATAAAAATGCTTTCGTAATCATGGGACTGTTTGATGTATTGCGCTCAAGGATATGCATGATATAGTCAGCGTTTTCACAGACAAAACGGGTAAGCTCATAAGGGTCTTTCCGGGATGGATCATGCGTCAGACGTCCTATCCACCATAAGCGCGAAATAGCATTTCTTGTTAGCGAACGTCTTGCGCCGAAACCGAAGAAAAAATGCTGCTTTACACTATCAATAGTGCATTTGGAAACAATATCCCATCTGTATTGAGTATATTCCCAGAAATGATTTAGGCACAATCCTGCCCAGAGCCGTTCGTCTGAGGCTTGAGAATCTGACAGAAAACTAAGACTATTATAAACACGCTGTACATTTTCAAACTCAGTCAAGAACGGCTTATCTTGAGACATGTCGAGAGAGAAATCTTCGACAGAATATTTGGTTTCAATAAAAGGTGAGCGACCAAAATACTCTGTAATCCATTTCGCATCGGGTGAAGCAAACTTGGTATACAACTTGTTTAGATTGCTTTTAAGCGTGAACAGGCTGTCATCTTCTAAGAAAGTAAGTTTCATTCATCTTCCTCCTCACCGGTATTTCCGTACCCGCTCGATAGCGTCTGCAGGGCATCAGAAAGAGGTACATTAATCAATTTTTGCGCTGTTTCAAGCATATTGCGCTCGGAAAACTGTTCGCTTTCGATATCACAGTTGAATTTACTTGCCAGTGATTTTTTAACAGCACGATACCATGCGTATGAACTATACTCATATCTTTCGGCAGGCTCTCTTTTTGATACTTCTTCGAGAACATATGTAAGTGCAGGTATTACAACCAAAGAATTTAAAATAGATTGGATCAGCGGCAGGCCTTTTAAGCTTTTGAAATTGAAAAACTCCCGTTCCGGTAATTTGATAACTATTTTTTTATAGTTAAAGTCGACAACCATGCCTAATACCAATTCATCGTCATTTTTAATAATGCTGAAAACTGACGGAGTATTTGATAAATCACTGATATCCTTATCAATATTGATATTTACCTGTTTTCCAACAGCCATTACACAGCCTTCTTCAATGGCAAATTTAAAGCCGCGATAATCTTCATGGAAATTTGGATTTACATATTCCGAAATCTCCGTTTCAGCGACAATGAACGGACAGACCTGCAGTCTGCCGCTGATCATTTTATTGACGATACCGTATGAAAGCTCATTCTTCTCAGTTGATACTGCCACTCGGTATCCTGTTTGGGCACATTCCAGATGATAGACAATTTTCGCTTTTCCGGAAGACAGTAACTCTGATATTCCCGAATTATTTACTTCCGCAAGAAAGTCCAGGCGGATGCTATAGCCATCTCTTACCGGGGTAATAACCGTATCAAAATTACTGTCTACATAATCATCTGAATAGTATGACAGCACCGGGTACGGATAAAGTTTATGCCTTATTTCCATATGCTTTTACCTCCATAGAGCAGTAATCACGATAATCAATAGTAACTTTGAGGCGAACAGGTGTATTTGCAGTAAACGACAACCCCGATATGTGGTTCTCATTTACGGTTAACGGCGGTTGCCCCATGCCTATAGCCGAGATTATTGGTGCGTTATAATCCTGTGACTCCGCGGAAAGAAATAAATCAAATCGTCCGTTTTCAGCAGAAGAAGCAGGTACAAATGTTATGGAATACTCACCGCCATCTTTGTTCAAGCAGACGACCCTGATTTTTGTGGCAGTTATGCTCGCAAGTGATTTATGGTGTTCTTTTGGGTTTTCGCCATGCCCTTCACCGTCAGATGAACCCCCGCCGGAGCCGCCGGAACTATCGTCGCCATCATTGTGTCCGGCTCCCGAATCAGTATCTTCTTCAACGATATCTCCCTGTTCATCATCCGTCGTAGTTTCATCTCCATCAGTAAACGCGCTCCTCTTTGTGTTACTGCGCGGCGGAATGCTCACCTCAACCGCCTTAATAGTGTCAGGAAGCGACTCGGTTTCGTGTGCATCTTCACCGGAATCGATGTCACCTTCATCAGGCAGGTATTCCCCTACATCTGGATCAATCTCGTCAACATCGCCGTCCTGCTTCAATTTTTCCAAACAATCCTTTATATAGTCAACTAATTCTTTAATGTAGGCGCGTGCAAAGGGGACTTGACTCTTAGGCTCTATTCGGTCAGGTTCCCATTTCGTATGCTGAGGATTTTCGAGATTACGGAGGAAGTCATTAATCTTTTCGCCTTCAATAAGCATTACTCCAGCAAAAGGAATAATGCCGGAAATATTACCGCGATCCATGATTTTCATTCCGGTTTTCCTAATCATAGCGACTTTTCGGTGCATCTCAACCTGATGCTTGTCCGATTGAATAATAAGGCCCAGGCGCACAGTTCCGTGATTTTTGAAGTCGATCTCATACCAAACGGTATCGTCTGAAGTTAAAACGGTATAGTATTTATCCGCATTTTCCGAAAGTGAGGTTTGGTATTCTGCAATAAGCGCCGGAAGCGTATCTTTATCTATTACGACATCGGAGACTCTTACTATAAGTTTGCCGTTATAGACTGCATATAAAAACCCATCAAGCACGGAAGTGATGATGCTGTCTTTCCAATCTGTTGAATAAAAACGAAAACCAGCTATAAATATATCTGTTCCTGTCTGCTTCTTTTCGCGTCTGAAATGAGGATCGAGCTTAAGCTGCGAATATACGGGCTGATTATTTTCATCGCCATAGTAACCGACGCCTACTGTAATATCGTCATCGTCCGTGCGGAAACTGGTTATCCTCGATATGCCTTGAAATGCTGTAACATCTTCTATATCCAGCGTACTATAAAAAACGGTTCGAAATTCGGAACAGGCATAAGGGGCAAATTTGCCTATACCGAATGACCCGCCTGACGTTCCTGCTTTATCTGACGCACCTGATGATTTGGTTAAATTGCACCAGGGAGTATTGTATTCGCTTTTTGAACCCTTCAGTCCTGTGGTATTAAAGTCACTTATTCTGAGGAATGGAATGCTCCCTGATTCCATCATCTTAATGGCACGCTCAAAAAAGTCCGTGGCTTTCTTTACAGACTGGACACTCCAAAAATTCAAAGAAGCCCTGAATGCTTTTTCAAGTGATTCCGCATCAGGGAATTCGCCGATATCAAGGGCAAAGGGCATAAACTCTACTTCTACAGTTTTCCCTTCGAGTGCTGCATCAAGGGAGTTCTGGCATATTTCACGAGCCAGCGATTTCAGGGGAGTCCCCTGAAAAGTTTCGACACCCGAATTGCCGATGCCGTTAATATCACCTTTATTATTCGATGGAAACGACCATCTCATTGCACTACCTCCTATTCAAGCGTAAAACGGGTACTTTTCTTGCTCTCAATTTTATTGAATTTTTTACGAGCCTCTTTAAGCTCATTTTCTATTGCAGAAAAAATCTTATCGATATCCCCGGAGGTATACTCATAAGCTGAGGCGTTGGAGCAGTTGCCGAGCAGCTGAATCATATCGATGATTTTGTTTGTGCGAGCCTCAACAATTCTAACGAATTTTTCTCGCTTTGTTTCCTGAGTACCCATTTTATTCACTCCTTTCCAAGTGTAAAAATATTCTATCGCAAAATGACGCATTCTGTCAATGATATTTTATATTATATAAAAAATACAGATAACATTTTGAAAATGTTATCTGTATTTTTGAAATGTAATGCACAGAATTATCTTCTATTCATCGTCTGATGGCAAATATTTTAATACACTTTCCGCAATCGCCTTCGCCATTAATGGAGGTACAGCATTGCCAACCTGCTGATACTGAGAATCCTTTGTTCCTTCAAAAACAAAACGATCAGGGAAGGATTGCAGCCGGGCAGCTTCTCTTACAGTGATTGCTCTATCCAGTTTCGGATGAATCCACATGGATTTTCTCACGTTAACAACAGTACCGGAGTATTTTTTGCTGTCTAACCTTAAATAAATAGTATTTTGTGTGCGTTCCGGCTTCTCGTATGAACCGATGAGATCTTTCGGAAGCTTATGAAAGT
This sequence comes from Eubacteriales bacterium, assembly GCA_028708525.1. GTDB lineage: Bacteria > Bacillota > Clostridia > Saccharofermentanales > UBA5734 > JAQVYV01. The sequence goes on along the minus strand of JAQVYV010000077.1, from coordinate 55 downwards.
TCTCGCCCTCTTTTAAAGCTTTGAACCGTTTTAAGGCTTCGGGCGTTGTTTCTGT
>JAQVYV010000006.1:20688-30953 GCA_028708525.1 Eubacteriales bacterium | reverse complement strand
CCTGTCCCATCTTTTTAAATCATTAGACTTAAACCAGTCAGTTAGTTGCCGATCGTTCTTCTTCTGAAACCTCCGCAGCTACTTCCTTCTGTCCGGCTTCTTTCCCGACATACTCGGGAAGCTCCATTCCGGCCATCTTAAAGACCTCATTCAAAGGAGGTATCGATTTGAAAAGTCCCGAAACAAAATCCGCTGTTCCTGTTCTGCCTGCTTCGCCGCTCTTTCCTGAAGTACCGCTGTCCCAGACAGTGACCTTATCGATCTTGATGTTCTTGATCGCATCTACCTGGATCCTTGTAAGTTCCTCCAGCTTGTCAGCAATAAGCAGTCTAACAGCATTTTCTGTACTTCCGCCTGCAGCATTCACGATCTGTCTCATACCGGCTGCCTGCTTGGTCAGTATCTCTTCCATACCTCTTGCCTGAGCTTCCATCTTAGCGTAAATAGCATCAGCTTCACCTTTAGCGACTCTTCTTGTCTGTTCAGCCTTTGCTTCAGCTTCGATCTCAAGTTTCTTCTTCTGTGTTTCAGCACCAACCAGGATATCCGCTTCCTGAGTAGCTTTCTCTCTGGCTGCTCTGCTAAGCTCCGCATCCTCTTCTGACTGGTACGCTTCTTGCAGTGCCTTCGCTTCAGCCACTTTCTCAGCAGCAGTAGCGATACGAAGAGCCTCTGCTTCCTTCTCTCTCCTTGCCGCATCAGATTGAGAAATCGCTACCTTAGCTTCATTCTCACCTTGCACAGCTGTCGAGTTCGCCATTGCGACCTGGATCCTCTGATCTCTTTCCGCGTTTGCCTGACCGATCGAACCGTCCCTGTCTTTCTCAGCAACGCTCTTCTTCGCGTCGTTGATGGCCTTGGCAGCTGCTTCCTTACCAAGAGCCTGAATGTATCCGGATTCATCATTAATATCCGTAACATTAACGTTTATAAGACGCAGGCCGATCTTCTTGAGTTCTGTCTCAACGTTATGTGATACAGCGTCAAGGAATTTGTCTCTATCCGTATTTATCTCTTCGATATCCATTGTAGCGATAACAAGCCTCAGTTGACCGAAGATTATATCTTTCGCCAACTCCTGTATTTCAGAGAGCTGCAGTCCGAGAAGACGTTCAGCCGCATTCTGCATGATCCCTGCTTCAGTGGATATACCAACAGTAAATCTGGAAGGTACATCGATCCTTATGTTCTGTCTGCTCAGTGCATTTGTCAGGTCGACACTTATCGAGAGCGGTGTAAGATCCAGGTACTGGTAGTCCTGCACGACAGGCCAAACGAAGGCTGCCCCTCCGTGAAGACATTTGGACGATCTCGGATTCCCGTCCTTATCTGTACCTATCTTCCCGTAAACGACCATGATCTTGTCTGAAGGGCATTTGCGGTATCTCGATAATATTGAGATAAATGTGATAAAGAGTATCACAACGGCTACGATGATCACTATCAGTGTTACTGTCTCTGGCGGCATTTTACTTTCCTCCTCTTAATACCAATTTATTTCTAGTCTAATTTCTCAACCACAAGAATAGAATCGGACAAAATATCTATGACCCTGACAGCCGATCCTGTCGCAATTTCCGTATTCTCATAGGTTACGGCATCATATTCTCTGTATCTCTCCTGTATCATGACCGAGACCTGCCCTTTTCCGGATCCGGCAGCAGGTACACGCAGATAGACAACCCCCTGAAGCCCAAGTGCATTTCTGACATTGACAGTGCCATCCGACTGTAATCCAAGAAGAAGTCTCATGATATATGCAAGTCCAACCATAGCAGCAGCACCGCATATCACAGCCAGCAGAACAGCAAGTATATCCGATGATAACGTTTCGGCAAAAAGCAATCCTGTCCATCCTGCTATCGCGAAAAATGCCACAGCACCCTGAAAAGTGAATACTCTCAGTGCACGAACACCGGAAGGTCTGCCTTCCTCGCCAATTGTATCGGCATCACTGTCGGCCCCATCTGCAGCATCGCTTTCAAATTCCCCGATACTATCACTTCCTGCATCGATACCTGTATCAGCCCCGGCATCAGTTGATGCCTGATCTCCGCCGATACCTATGAGTTGCAGCACCAGTTGTATCAGTAGCAGAATAGTAGCAGGAGCAGCAACGAATATAAAAATCTTCTCAAGCAGATCATAATTATCCCAGAATCCCATATCAGTCTCCCTTCTCCTGTGGAATGATGTGATTTACAGCATTCCATTGAATAATGTAAATCACATTCACGTTGATTATAATTCCGGCAAGTCTATGTGTCAACATAAAACTGCATTTTCAGCGACAAATATTCCATTTCGTGAATATTTAGTGAATAACAATCAACAGCCTATGGTAATTTATATTTACCTTTGGTATAATCCCGGTATCTGTTACTGCTATCAAATCTATAGATTTCAAACGGAGGAACGTACTTTTGAAATCATTACCTATCGGAGAAAGAATCAAAGAGCTTCGTCTGTCCAGGAAAATGACACAGCAGGAAGTCGTAGGAGACCACATCACGCGGAATATGCTCAGTAAGATAGAGAATAACTCCGCGACACCATCCGTCAGGACCCTGGAATATATAGCAGCTAAGCTGGGAGTACCGCCCGGTGCGCTTCTTGGTGAAAACGACAAGCTGCCTGAAGAAGATCACGAATCAGAGGAATCGATAGTTTCAGAGAAAATTTTCGCCTTAGAATCAGCGCGAAAAGCATTCCGAGATCACCAGTATGAAGAATGTCTCCGGGTGATACATTCCGCCTTCAACGAATTGCCCGACGAAGCTGCCCTTCTCGCTGCAATGGCATATCTGGCATTATCGGAAATGGCTTTTGCCGCAGGAGACACCGGTTCCGTGCTCAGATACTCAGGTGAATGTGTAAAGCACAACAGATCCGGTCTCTACTATAATCCGACGTTGGAAGCTAAAGCGACAATGCTTCTGAACAGCATACAGAACAGTCACTGAATAACACCTCCGCCAACCAGCCTGGTGCCATCATAGAAAACCGCGGACTGACCCGGAGCTAAAGCACGCTGGGGAGCATCGAAAACGATTTTAGCCGAACCATCAGAAAACTCTGCGATCTTCGCGTCAGAAGGCTTAGCTGAGTATCTTATCTTAACTTGGAATCTTTTCCCGGCCACTTCCTCGTTTCTGTCGATCAAATTGACATCGGTAACCACCAGATCAGTCCGGAACAGTTCACTCTCCGGACCAAGCGTTACAGTATTTCTGACCGCGTCTTTAGCTAATACATATAGCGGTTGATCAGCAGCGATCCCGATCCCCTTGCGCTGACCGACCGTATATCTCGTTATGCCTTTGTGTCTGCCGATCACATTTCCTGAAGTATCAATGAAATCCCCGGGCACGGACTCCCGGCCTGTTTTATCTGTAACATATGCCGCATAATCACCGTCAGGAATAAAGCAAATGTCCTGACTCTCACCTCTGTGAGGATCGACCAAAGAATGTTCAGACGCGATCTTTCTTACTTCGTCCTTTGAAAGTGCTCCGAGGGGAAGCAAAAGATGTGAAAGTCGTTCCTGTGAAAGATTATACAGCACATAACTCTGATCTTTCGGCAGATAGGAAGCCTTATGGAGTTCCGATTTCCCCGTAGAAGGATCGCGAACGATCCAGGCATAATGACCCGTAGCGATATGATCGAACCCAAGCTTCAAAGCCTTATCCATCAAAGCTCCCATTTTGATCGTCCTGTTGCAGACAACACACGGATTCGGAGTTCTGCCTGCTTCGTATTCCCTCATGAAATGTTCAATGACATTCTCACGGAAACTCTCTTTCAAATCGACTGTGATGTGCTCGATACCCATCCGCGAAGCAGCGTCTGCCGCATCCGCGATATCCCTGCTGCTGCCGGCTGATCCGATATCCATAGTACCACCGGTGACCGTGTACCCCTGCTGAACAAGCAAAAGAGCTGCCACACAACTGTCGACCCCGCCGCTCATACCTACCAGTACTTTTCCCTTATTTTCAGAGCCGATATCAGACACTGAATTTCTCGCTTTCGATGACCTTATGCATTATTGGTGTCAGTGCAAGCCCAACTGCGATGCCTGCCACGCCCTGAACGATGTTGGGCATTATAGAAGGTACCGAAACAGACAATCCGAACAACATTGTTTCAAACGCAAAATAACCACCTACCATTATGACTTCACATATAAGGAAAGTCAGAGCTTTGAAGAAATAGCTGTCCCCTTTACGGCTCCTCAGCATGATCCCTGCTGTAAGCCCCATTGCTCCTTTTATAGCAAAAGTAGCCGGCACATATACTCCGTAAGCGAGCAGGAAATCCGACGTGGCCGCGCCGAGTGCTCCGACTAGTCCTGCAAATGGTCCGAGTAATATCGCTGATGCAAAAATCACGCCGTCTCCGAGATTTATATAACCACCCAAACCATTGGGCATTTGCAGAAACATGGTGGCTACAAGAACAAGCCCTGTCAGTATACCGCCGTATGCGATCTTTCTTATTTTTCTTTTATCCATTCCGTGCCGCCTTCCTGTGCAAATCGTGTGATATTTGTTTGAATGACTTAGTATTTTACACCTAGCATTATTGATTGACAACCTGCTTTCATATTAATATAATGTTCGTGCTGTAGCAATTCTTTCAGCGTTTATATAACTGAGATTTGCGGATGTAGTTCAATGGCAGAATTCCAGCTTCCCAAGCTGACTACGCGGGTTCGATTCCCGTCATCCGCTCCATATGCTCTCATAGCTCAGTAGGTAGAGCGCTTCCATGGTAAGGAAGAGGTCATCGGTTCGAATCCGATTGAGAGCTCCAATAAATAAGACTCCCTTAGAGGGGAGTCTTATTTATTGGAGTCCTTTGTCAGTATCGACTGACTTATCTTCCTTACCATGGAAGTGCTTTGATAGAAGTCAATAGATTACTACTTTATCCGCTCGTAATAAGAATAGCAAGAAAACTTGTATTGACTTGAGCGGTTTAGGGAAGTATAATTTACTATAACTTTGTCCGCTCAACTGAGCGAATCTTAACAAGTAGCAAAGGAGGGACTGGATGCTGACCGATACCAAGATCAAAGAGATTTTTGACGCACACGGCGGCATGATGCGTACCTTTGAACTGCATGATGCGCACCTGTTTTATAGCGACATCCAGACTCTCATCGAACGTGGCGTTATTGAGAAAGTCCGCTACGGATATTACCAGTGGATCGACAGTGAAAACATGAGCGAGGCCGCAGTCATTACTCGACTGTTCCCGGACGCGATCCTGAGTATGGACACAGCTCTTTTCTATTACCGATATAGCGATAGGACTCCCTTGGCGTGGCATCTTACCGTCAGCAAGGATAGTGGAAAAAGTCGGTTCAAGATCGACTATCCTTTTACGAAACCATACTATACTGAGCCTGCCCTTCTGGAACTCGGCCTCACAAATGGAGAGATAGACGGCAATCCTGTTCGCATTTATGACAAGGAGCGCACCATCTGCGACTGTCTGCGGCACATGGCGAAAATGGACAGGGAGACCTTTAACAAGGCCATCCAGGGCTATATTGCAGACAGCGAGAGGAACATCCCGCGCCTGTCGGAATACGCGAAAAAACTGCGGGTGATGCAAAAGGTGAAAACGATCATTGGAGTGTGGATGTAATGGCAGATATCGGCGCATCGATTCTCGCAAAGCTGAAAAACAAAGCAAAAGCGTCGGGTATGCCATACCAGCAATGCCTGCAGCTTTTCTTTCAGGAGGAGTTTCTCCGGCGACTGTCCAAGTCCGGCTATGCCGAGAATTTTATACTAAAGGGCGGACTCTTTATATACACCCTCACAAATTTTGAGAGTCGTGCTACGATTGATATTGATTTCCTCATGCGCCAAATGAGCAATGACCTTGATCACATGGATGCCGTCATTGAAGAGATCATTGCCACGCCCACCGGCAATAATGATGTAGTCATTCTCTCCGCGAAGAACACCGAGCGCATTTCTCCCCAGCGGAGATACCCAGGCGTCAGCACACAGATCATAGGACGCATCAAGAATGTGCGCTTGCCCTTTGATGTGGACGTGGGCATAGGAGATGTGATCATCCCGAAACCTCAGAGACGCGCTATGACGCCGCAGCTTGAAGGATATGATGCGCCGGAGGTTCTGACCTACTCACTGGAGAGCACCATTGCAGAGAAGTTTGATGCAATTCTCCAACGTTTTGAACTGACCGGGCGCATGAAGGATTTTTACGATATCTATTATCTTGCCCAGTCCTTTGAGTTTGACGGGCGCAGTTTGCAGGAAGCCATCGCGCAGACGCTTTCCACACGGGGAACGCCTTACGAACGCGACAGCTTCGATCGTTTGGTCGCACTTGCGGACGATACCGACATGCAGGTGAAATGGCGCTATTTCCTTAGAACCATTAAGGGGCGGGAGATCGCATTTTCGGATGTGATAGCCGCGCTCGACCGTTTCCTGCGCCCGGTGTGGGAGGCTATCGTGAACGAGGGCGAGCTGCTTGGTACATGGAGTTCCGGGGGCGACTGGGAAGGTATTTAGGCTAGCTAAAAACAATCTTTGTTAATTAATAAAATATTAGGGAACTAATCTCTGATATTTTATTAAAATGTTCCCTATTTGCATTTCCAATCGATCTTCGCCGGATCCGGCTCATTCTTAACAGAAACAGAACGCAAAGCCGTCTCCATACGACTGCATTCAAGTGAAGCAGCCTGAGCAACAGCGTCATCCGGGAAACGCTTGCTCCATAAAGGTAAAATGAACTGCTCAGAGTAATTGACTGCCCAATTTGCAAGCGTCAGTTAGCAGTAGTTCTAATTTATTGTACAGTGAAAATTAATAATAGTATACTGTCTATATCAGTTGCTTGCACATGACAAGGGGGGGTCCGGGAGTGATAATACCGTTTTTTGATCTTTATCCTTATATATTACGTGAATTACGCTCAATGGATCATGAATCCAAAGAGTACCGGAGAAATCTCCATAAGGTAATGATGGAGATCGGAGGTTTCAGGATCCTTTTGAATTATCTAAAAATGTCAGATGAAGGGGTTAATATTCGCAGACATTATCTGCGCAATCTAGTCGTTATTTCCGCTATGATTTTTGCAATGCTTGTAAATATAGGAGTTACAGTCATACTGACCGAAGGAAAGGATCTAAATCAATTCAATAATTCAGATAACACTGTATTTATTGTTTTCATTTTTGCTACTGTTGTGCTGATATTCTTCATGATCATCCTGGCGATCCGGAGCTTCAGAATATTACTCCGGGGTGTTTCTCATCTTATAAGCAGTTATGAACCACAGTCATGCAGTTCCTCAAATGTAAGACTAGGTGATTACTCATTTACGTCTTTGAAGAGATTAAGAAATACTCTTATCGGGGGAATAGCCTCTGGGATAGGAACAGTAATATTATTAGTGGGAATTTCAGTTTTCAATTTGGATGAGCTGCCCATCTTTATGCCGAAACCACAGGATTTTTCTAAAGCCGGCCTTACAATTACTCTTAACAGGGATTTTACTGAAGAAAACTATGTTACGCAGACTGCTGCATATTGTTCACAGAAGCACTTGGTATTATGCATCAAAGAAGAATTTGATGTACTAGAGGAATTAGGATTTGATACAGATATCTCACTTCACGAATATGCCGAATCTGTGACAGAAAATAATAATATCGAAGAGAATGTCATAGGCGATGAGTCAAGACCTTATTTCATCTATGAAGATCACGTCAGCGGGAAAGATTTCACATATCTTGCAACAGTCTATAAAGGAAATGATGCCTTCTGGACAGTAACTTTTGTTTGTGAAACATTTGATTTTGATGAGTCATTTGATGAGTTTCAGAAATGGGCTGATTCAGTCGTTCTTAACTAGGACTCCTGCATATGATCGATGCAGGAGTCCCAATTCAGACATTATGGTAAACAGTTCTCTATCCCATTAATATATCGTCAATCCTTCTCAATTCATCCTCAGAAAAATCCAGTTTCAATACAGCTGCAGCATTCTGTTCGATCTGATTAGGGCTGCTAGCCCCAACCAAAGCAGAAGTCACGCGTCCTTTACGCAGGACCCAGGAAAGCGACATCTGCGCAAGCGACTGCCCGCGCTGGATCGCGATCTCACCAAGCTTTGAAACCTTCTCTATGATATCCGACGTGACACTTTCTCTTCTGAGAAAACCTGAAGGCTTATCTGCTCTTGAACCTGTCGGGATCCCGGTAAGATATTTCTCAGTCAGCAATCCCTGAGCAAGCGGAGAAAAAGCGATCGATCCGACATTTTCCTTTTCCAGCAAATCAAGAAGTCCGTCCTCGACCCATCTGTTGAGCATATTATAGACCGGTTGATGTATGAGACACGGAGTCCCCAGCCTTCTGAGTATGCCCACAGCCTGTTCAGTCTGTTCCGGAGTGTAACTGGATATTCCAACATACAAAGCCTTCCCGCTTCTCACCGCATGATCAAGCGCAGACATTGTCTCTTCCATTGACGTCTCCGGATCAGGTCTGTGCGAATAGAAAATATCCACATAATCAAGCCCCATCCTTTTCAGTGAAGCGTCAAGAGATGCAAGCAGATATTTCCTGCTGCCCCATTCACCATAAGGCCCCGGCCACATATAGTACCCGGCTTTGGTCGAAATGATCATTTCATCTCTGTAAACACCGAACCCCTTTTTCAGTATTTTGCCGAAATTGACTTCTGCACTTCCCGGAGGAGGACCGTAATTGTTCGCCAGATCGAAGTGCGTGATACCAAGATCAAAGGCCTTGTAAAGCATCGCCTCCATATTGGCAGGATCGTCTATTCCGCCAAAATTGTGCCATAGACCCAGTGAGATCGCCGGCAGCTTCAACCCGCTGTTGCCCACTCTTCTGTAAACCATATTTTCATAACGTTTCTCATTAGCTGTATACATTTTGAATACCTCCTTCTCTATATCAGTTTCTTTCTGTAAATGATCCATTCCTTCATCGGCACCGCGCCGTTTCTCTCATAGAAATCGATAGCCTTTCTGTTCCAGTTCAGACAAGCCCATTCCATACGGGCACACCCCTCATCGCCCGCCTTTGCTTCCAGAAAATCGAACACCTGTTTCCCGTAACCCTTACCTCTGTATGCAGGTTTTAAATAAATGTCCTCGATGTACAGACCTGATCTCCCCATAAAGCTCGAGAAATTATAGAAATAAATACAATATCCCGCAACGATTCCTTCCAGTAAAATCAATGCCGCTTTGGCTCTTTCTCTGTCAAAAATCTGCTCTTCAAGTATTTCTGCTTTCAGCGAAAGTTCAGATCTAAGCTTCTCAAACTCTGCCATCTCTTCTATTAAAGATATCAGCAAAGGGATCTCATGCCGCTCAATTTCTTTTATCTGTATTTTCATGCTTTTATTTTCATTATTCATGTCATATCGACCCCAGCGATTTCAAGTATTCATACGCTATAACAGCGTGACCTTTATCTGTCGGATGCACACCATCAGCAGCATAGACCACCGGCGAACATCCTCCCGCACACAAAGATGCGAAGACACCATCAAGCGGCAGATAGAAGTCCGCATATTCTGCTGCTAAAGCTCTTACTATCTGTATTCTGGGATCAAGTTCACCATGCCATCCTGACCTGTCGGGCAGAGAATGAAGCACGAAGGGTTCCATGATCATGATCTTCGTTTCAGGGAGATTTCCCTTAATAGATTTCAGGAGATACTCATAGTGATCACGAAAAGCTTCTATGGTCGAATCATCACTGCTGTCAAACATTCTCCAGACATCATTTATCCCTATTAGGATCGAAATGAAATCAGGCTCGACATCATATATGTCTTCTACATATCTTTCGATAAGGTTGTGGACTCTGTCACCGGATATCCCCTTATTAATAAACCTGACATTGCTTTCAGGAAACAGGACTTTGTAAATGGACGCGATCTTCGCAGGATAACCTCCGCCAAGAGATGTGTCATCATTTCTGTCCCGTCCGCAATCAGTAATACTGTCCCCTTGAAAAAGCACCGTACTCATTCCCCGGAAAAAATCTTTCATAAGCTCACCTCGCAATATTCTATAAGATGATTTTAGCCGATACAGCAATATCAGGCAACAAAATAATGGACTTGCCACTGATATGCTGTATAATAAAAACACAAACCGCTTATATATCTGATGGTATTATAGAGGCTGATATGAGTGTTACATTAAGTTATGTATATTTCACGAC
>JAQVYV010000006.1:0-20588 GCA_028708525.1 Eubacteriales bacterium | reverse complement strand
TTCTGGGAATGATGAATTTAGCAACGCTTGTGATCGTCAACACAAATCAACTCCACGGTTTATATTACAGTTCGACCGGAGTCGACCACAGTATGGGTTTTCCTTTACTGGAAACGACTTGGGGAATATGGTATTTGATACATCTTGCTGTTCTATATTTAGTCCTTGTTGTCTCGATAATCATAATTATCGCTAAAACAACTAAGACTCATGGAAAGAGCAGAAGAAAGAACCTGTTTGTCCTGACAGGATTTCTTGTACCGGTCGTATCGGCTGTTGTATATCACCTGAGCAAGGGAGATCTCAATCTTGATATCGTCCCTCTCTCCTTTCTGGTAATGGCGTTTCTTATTATGATCGGATTGCTTAGATACAAGATCACCTTTCTCAGCGAAATAACAAATGATGTAATTTTCAATTTTATTGAAGAAGCTTTGATCGCTCTGGATCCTGAGGGTTATATCGTTATGACCAATAAGGCTACTGCCGGGTTTTTCCCTGAACTGGAAGATGTCCGACCGGGTGACAGTATAGACAAGTACGATTTTCTTAGAGATCTTCTGCATTCTGAAAACGAATCTCAAATCGAACATAACGGTAAGTTTTACAGATCACGTCTTATCCCTATCGATGGATTCAACGGAAAACTCATGGTATTGTCTGACATAACCGAGTATATTCTTATTAGAAAGCAACTGGAGTTCAATGCTACGGTGGATTTGCTTACAGGTCTTTATAACAGAAGATTTTTCATGGATTACTTCCGGAAGATACACAGACCGGGGTGCATAGCCTTTATAGATCTTGATGATTTTAAATCCATAAATGATAGCTTCGGTCATCTCAGCGGGGACCGGGTCCTTTCAGATCTTGGTGCGTGTATCAAACGCACTTTACCTGACATGATCGCATGCAAATACGGCGGTGATGAGTTTATCATCATATTGCAGGGTGTTGATATACAGGAGTTTAAGACCAGGCTCATTACTTTTGCCGACGAATACATGAAACTGAAGAAGCTGGCGGACTGTCCATTTTCAGCAGGGATATCCGAGTATGTTCCGGGAGATTTCGAAAGTTCTGTCGCAACGACCGATAAGCTTCTGTACCGCGCTAAATCGCTGGGTAAAAGCAGGATGGTCTGCTCCGACGGAACTATCATCGAAATCTGAGTCGTTATACTTTGATCTTTTCGGTTTTCATCGCCGGCTGGGGGTTCGGACAACTTATTTTATTGCGCTTTATGGTTGGAGCAACAAATCTTACCGCATTTATTATGATTTTCTGTATATGCTCATTTGAGTATGATCTGTTGGTTTCATGCCCCGGCTGGAAGTAAAAGACCTTACCGTAACCTCTGTTCCACACGCAGCCCGAACGAAAGAGTTCTCCGCCGCTAAACCAGCCCAGAAATATAAGCTCATCAGGTTCAGGTATATCAAATCGCTCCCCATACATCTCTTCTGATTCGAGATCGATACACTCAGGAACTCCTTCCGCGATCGGGTGATAAGGAGCAACTGTCCAGAGCTTTTCATAATCTCCATCACGCCATTTCAAGGTGCAAGTCGTCCCCATAAGACGCACAAAGGGCTTAGCGAGATGCGAGGAATGGAGCGCTATAAGCCCCATTCCTTTCTGAACCGCCTTTACGACCTTTTCAACTATTTCATCCGGCACCATGTGATGAGCGCTGTGCCCCCACCATAGCAACACATCCGTGTTCTCCAGCACCTCGTCGGTCAGACCGCACTGCGGTTCCTCCAAAATAGCCGTCCTGACCTTGAAGTCAGTTTCTTCCCCCAGAAATGACGCAAGAACGGCATGGATCCCGCCCGGATTCGCCGAAACGACCTCCGGATGGTCCTGACCGGTGTATTCGTTCCAAACTGTGACTTTTATCATTTTATTTCCTCTTCAGATGTTGTCAAAATAATGCGGTTTACCTGATTTCGCTGATTTATATATACCGTCAAGGATCGCGGATACGACATACGCCTGCTGCGGCAGCACACATGGTTGCGTGTCGTTTATAACAGCTTGTATCCATTGGTATGCCTCTATCTCATAGTCCTTGTCCCCGGCAGCTGAATCATTGAAAGCCACTCCGGCGGATGCAAAGTCCGGTTTCTCGATCGCCTGACAGTTGTTCTTAACATAGTTTATCCTTAATCCGTCCGCCATATCCGCTCCGGCCTGAGTTCCGCAAAGAGTGCACTGAGCTTCTCTCACATCAAGCGAGTTCAATGCCCATGCGGATTCCAGTATGATGACAGCTCCGTTTTCCATAACAACAAATCCGAATGCAGAATCTTCGACCGTGAACTGTGAGACATCCCAGTTCCCCCAAGCATTACCGGAATTTCCTTTGTGGTCATTTAGTTTGTGGAAGGTAGCTCCGACGCAGTATTTCGGTTTATAATTATTCATGGTCCACAATGTAAGGTCCAGAGCATGTGTACCGATATCTACCAACGGTCCGCCTCCCTGCTCATATTCATTGAGAAAAACACCCCATGTCGGAACCGCTCTGCGACGTATGGCATGTGCTTTGGCAAAATAGATCTCACCGAGCGTACCTTTCTCGCATTCTTTCTTCAGATATTTCGAATCTTTACGATACCTGCTTTGATAACCGATGGTAAGTTTCTTTCCCGTTCTGACAGAAGCCTCAAGCATCTTCTTCGCTTCTGCTTCATTTATTGCCATTGGCTTCTCACACATTACATGGCATCCTGCCTCCATCGCGGCGATCGAGATCTCGCTGTGTGAGCGATTCGGTGTACATACATGCACCACATCGATCTTCTCTTTTTCAAGAAGCTCTTTATAATCTTCATATGTTCTTGCGTCAGGAGCATATTCGGTTCTGCATTCCTCCGCACGCTCCGGAATAATATCGCAAAGCGCGACGATCTCGGCTTCTTTCACCTTAACAAGCGCAGGAAGATGTTTTCCTCTTGCAATACCGCCACATCCTATGACACCGATCCTAACTTTTACCATTTTGTTTCCCTCCTGTTGTTATATTTTATTAACCTATTTACCTGTATAAATCGACTTATTCAAAATCTACTATCTGCCCTGACTCATCCGACCTGAACGCTGCCTCCATAAGCTTCATACAGCGCATCAGCTCTTCATGCTTTATCAAAGAAGTACTTTTCCCGCTTATGGTACCGACGACATTACGGTAAAAATCATGTATGTCGCTCTTGATCTCAGGCAGCACTGATTCCTTTATCGTCTCTTCCGTTCTCGGAGCCATAGTTTTAGTAAGTCCGGCCGCAGTTTTCACCGGGACAGCATCCTTGAGATCCCAATTTGTGATACTTACGATCTTACCTTTACAGGAGAAATCTTCGATAACGGCAGTCCCGTTTTCTCCCTGCATATACCATCGCGGTAATGAGATGAAGTTGCTGGTCCCTACTTCAGCCAGGGCAGTGATACCTGATTCGAAAGTCATTATTATCCTGAACCCGTCATCCACTTCATAGTTTGTGACATGGTTCATTCTGCCATAGACAGTTTTGACCTTACCCGGTATCATCTGAAGAAGCTGATCAAGGATATGTACTCCCCAGTCAAGCACCATCCCTCCGCCCTGAGATTTCCTTCCGCGCCAGTCACCGGGTATTCCGCGTGAACCATGCACTCGTGATTCAATGTTGAATACATCACCGAGTGTTTTACTTTCAAAGATATTTTTCATTGTAAGATAATCCTCATCCCACCGGCGGTTCTGATGGACTGTGAATAGTACGTTGCATTCATTTGCACAATCGATCATCTCCCGAAGATCAGCAGATGAAAGTGTTACAGGCTTTTCACAGACTATATTCTTTCCTGAACGCATTGCTTTCAAAGCGATCTCTTTATGCAAATCATTCGGAGTCGCTATCACCACGATATCTATTCCGGGATCCTTCAGAACCTCATCAAGCGATCCGTAAGCCTTAAGTCCGAGCCCTCCGGCGTATTCCAGTCTTGCCGGATCTATGTCATAAACACCTGCACAGAAAAGATCATCAAAATCCTTCAAAATTTCTCCGTGCCAGTTTCCCATTCCTCCGAATCCTACTATCGCTGCCGCAAATTTCGAGTCGATCATACCTGTTCCTGCCTTTCAAAATATTTCTATATCGTTGTATTTCTTATTACCAAGTCATGGGGCAGAATGATCTTTCTAAGCTTTCCGCCCGATGCTTTATGTACGCCGTTTCTGATCCTGTCTATAAGCAATTCAGCAGCCAGCCGACCTATTTCGGACTGCGGTTGAGACACGGTGGTTATCGCAGGACAGAAGACCTTCGCGATCGATGTGTCGTCAAACCCCATTACCGAAACTTTCCCCGGCACATCCACGCCCTCAGAAATCAACCTGTTGATACATCCGATCGCCATGCTGTCCGAAATACAGAATATCGCCGACGGTCTGTCGGATCCGCATTCCAGATATTTACCGGCCATTCTTCCTCCGCCCGGATAGCTGTAATCGTCAAGAAAAACAAACCTTTCGTCCGCTTTTCCTCCGGCTTCGGTGACCGCTTTTCTGTACCCTCTCTCTCTGCGTATACCGGAGCTGTATCTGACTTGTGAACCCATATAAGCAACTCTTTTATGTCCTCTACGCAAAAGCCAGGAAACAGCATCATATGCTGCCTTTTCATCATCTATGACAACCATGTCCGTGTTGGATCCCTCGATATATTCGCTGCACTGGACTACAGGAAATCCGGATGCAAGCTCATCCATCTGTGCAGCCGAAAGACTTGACGAGAAAAAGACGATCCCATCTACGACACGTGTTACAAGCATATCGATGTATCTTCTTTCAGCCCTCGGATCATTATGCGTCATACACACAAGTACATCATACCCTTGTTCTTCCGAAACTTTCTCCATTGCTCTTATGATCTTGGAATAGAATTGATTTGAAATGGACGGTATAAGGACAAGTATTTTATTAGTCCTTGTCTGTCTGAGATGCCTTCCCAATAAATTAGGAGTATAAGACAGCTGCGCTATCGCATTCATGACTTTGTCTCGTGTAGCAGGTCTGACAGCCGGATCCTTATTTATAACTCTCGACACAGTGGCTACAGACACTCCTGCACTCTGTGCGACTTCCTTGATCGTACTCAAAGAAACCTCCGCGATGTAATCGATTACATACGGACACTATAGCATTGTAGATAAGAATTTTCAATACTGTTTTATACAGAAAATATGGTTTTCATTTACTCGACTCATTCAGGATCAAAGCAGACTTGCTGCCTCGGCGTCCGCAACAACATATATATTACTGTGCAGCTGCAGTATCGATCCGGGCACCATCGGAGATACCGGACCCTTAAGCGAATCTCTTAGAGCTTTCGCTTTGCCTGAACCACTGACAGCCAGGACAACTGTCCTTGCGTTCATTATCGCTCCGATACCCATAGTGATAGCATACCTGGGGACTTCGTCACTATTGTTGAAAAGTCTGGCATTCGCTTGTATCGTACTTTCAGTCAGCTTTACGACATGTGTACCTTTATAGAAAACATCATCCGGTTCATTGAATCCTATGTGTCCGTTGTGACCGAGGCCAAGAAGCTGAATATCTATCCCGCCAAGTTCTTCAATAAGTGAATCATATCTTCTACACTCGGAATCTTTATCCGATGCCATACCATTCGGAAGATTGGTGTTTTCAGGAAGGATGTTCACATTATTGAAAAGATGATGATCCATGAAGTACCTGTAACTCTGATCATGGTCAGAGGGAAGCTCCCAATATTCATCAAGATTTACGGTTCTCACGGAGGAAAAATCAACACTTCCCGTCTTGTTTCGTTCGATAAGACTGTTGTATGCTCCTACAGGTGTAGTACCTGTCGCAAGGCCTAATACCGTATCCGGTTTAAGTATCATCTGCGCCGCTATTATATCAGCAACCTTCAAACTCATTTCCTCATAATCACGTGTCACATACAGTTTCATACAATTCTTCCTCCCTTGTAACCTTAACAGCTTTTATATCTGTCGGTAATAATAATAGCACTAATTTCAATCAAGGCAAAGAGCTAAGGTCCCCCGTCTCCCTCCGTCCCCATTGATCACAACTCCAGTTTCATATCCCCGGTCCTGATCCATCCGATCCGCCTCAATATCTCAGATGTCGCGAGAGCAACTGCAGCCGGTATAACAATGTGAAGGACCAGCATATATATAAGCACCAAATATCCGGGAAGCGCATCTGTACCGGCGGTCATGGTAGACCATGTCGTAAATTGCCCTACAAACCCGCTTGTTCCCATTCCGGCACCTGCGGCTATGTTCCTCATCCCGAAAACCGTCGTAGACAACGCTCCCGTAACAACCGATGCGGTTATCGCCGGAAGAAGTATCTGTGGGCGTTTCACGATGTTTCCGACCTGAAGCATTGATGTTCCGACACCCTGTGCAATAAGCCCGGGCATTTTATTATCTCTATAGCTCGCTACAGCGAATCCGACCATATGCGCTGAGCACCCGGCAGTCGCAGCACCTGCGGCAAGCCCCGAAAGACCAAGCATGATCGACAGTGCCGCGCTGCTGATCGGAGCCGTAAGCGCAAGCCCCATCGAGGCAGAGACTGCTATACCCAAAGGAAGCGGAAGTAATTCAGTAGCCATCACTATAAGCCGCCCAAACCATGCCATGAACGATGCGATACCGGGGCCGATGAGGACCGCCAGAAAGGTTCCGCTCAAAATAGAAGAAGCCGGAACGAGAAGGATATCAAATTTAGTTTTCCCGGAAACAAGTGATCCTATCTCAGCGGCTACGATCGCAGCGACAAAAGCACCAACAGGACCCGCTGAAACCGATTGCTCTGATACCGCTCCTCCTATCACCAGAACACCCGCGGCCTTAACGCCATATCCGATAGCCCCTGCGATCCCTGCCGAATACATCGCAAGAGGTTTGCTCTTGAGCCCGTTAGCCACAGCGACACCGATAGCTGCACCTATAAGCGGAGAACTTGCTCCTGTTGCTGTTTCAATGAGTTTTCTCATCCCCGAGACCGGAAGGATGGATTTGATCCATTCTTTAACATCAGCAACGAACCCGATATCCGTAAGCTGAAAAAGCTGCTTAAGTATAAGCCCTATTATCAGAGAAGCGAAAAGTCCCATAGCCATTGCACTCATCGCGTCAATGAAATACCTTCTGAGATACTTGATGATCACAGTTTTGATTTTCCTGCCGTCCATAAAATTCTCCTTTTTTCATTGCGGCCAATAAACGGCTGGTGCCGTTTCGACCTGTGGATAATGTGGATAACTCTGTGAATAAGTGTTCATCGGCGTTTCACGCGTTACAAGTCTGTAACATACCGATATCAATAGTGTTTCACGCATTGCACTTAATTTATTTTCATCAGGCCGGATAAGTTCATGAACTTGTCTGAAGCCCTTCAGTGCGGGAAATACGCAAAATCTTGCCTATTGCCACTCGTCTCCCTTGTCGCTGCTTATGAAGTTGATACATTGTGGATAAATCGTGTGGATATCCACAACATAACTCAAAGCAACCGTTTGACAAAATAATAATACCAATTTTTCGGCAAAAAAAAAGATTTTTCGCAGCTTATCCTGTTTTTTCGGAATTTTAAACAATCACAAGAGTTTTTTGCCAATACTCCTGTGCTATAATTTCTAATAATCGATAAATATATATGCGAATCTGTTGTTAAGGTGGTAGTTGATGAGTTCTTATGATGAGAAATATTTGAGAATCGTTTCGGATGTTATTGACCATGGATATCTTGATCAGAACAGGACGGGGATGCCTGCATACAAGCTGCCTCATCAGATCATGCAGTTCGACCTTTCTGCGGAATTTCCGATCCTGACCACCAAGAAAGTCGCTTTTAAGACCGCAGTCCGTGAACTGCTTTGGATATACAGAGACCAGTCAAATGATGTGAGCAGACTCCAGGAGCAGAATGTTCATATCTGGGATGAATGGGTCGACTCGAATAATACCATAGGAAAGGGATACGGCTACCAGATCGCTAAATATTCTCAGATAGATAAGCTTATAGAGGCTTTGCGTAATGATCCCCACAGCAGACGAATGATCATGAATATGTGGAATATCGAGGATCTTCCGGATATGACATTGCAGCCCTGCTGCTTCATGACTCTCTGGGATGTTTCCGGTGACAGACTGAATTGCATGCTGATCCAGCGTTCAGGCGATCTCGGGCTGGGAGTTCCCTTCAATACGACTCAATATGCAGTACTTGTGCATCTGATCGCACAAGTTACAGGGCTGAAGCCGGGTCTTTTCACACACGTGATCAACAATGCCCACGTCTATGCCAATCATGTTGAAGCACTTAAAGGTCAGGTCGCCCTTCTGCCTAAGGCATACACCGCTCCTATACTTAAGGTAGATCCTTCCGTTAGGGATTTCTATGATTTCACAGCTGATCATATCAGCCTTGAGGGTTATACATCACATGGTACGATCAGAATGGAAGTGGCGGTATAACAGGAGGAAAGTTTTATGAATGTATCCATGATCGTCGCGATGTCGGAAAACCGCGTTATAGGATCTAATAACGCAATGCCCTGGTATCTTCCCGAGGATCTGAAGAAATTCAGGGAACTCACAACAGGTCATGCCATCCTTATGGGCAGAAAGACTTTTGAGAGTTTGCCTAAAGTGCTCCCGGGACGTGAACACTATGTGGTGACCGGGAACTCTGATTATAAGAAGACCAATGAAAGAGCATCCGGAAGCGAGCATGTTTTCACTGCTCCTGATCCTGTTGCCGCACTGGATCTTATTGCGGACAGGATAACGACTTCGGGGGATATACCTGATGAAGTTTTCGTTATAGGCGGTGGAGAACTCTTCGAACAGCTTCTGCCTTACACCGAAAGAGTTTATGTGACTCTTATACGAAAAGAGATGAGCGGAGACACATTCTTTCCGGAACTGAGCCTTGAAGATTGGGTGCAGACCTCGTCCGAGGGGTTCGACGGATTTGACTTCCTTATTTACGACAGATCTACTTCCATTTGTTGAATCTGACCTTCTGTTCGAACGGCTTTCTGTTCTTTGACGAAGGAGCTGCGGTTTCCGTATAACCTATCGCTATTATGAGACGTATCCGCTTACCGGATGGTATCCCCAGAAGCCCGGCAGCGTTCTTCTCGTTAAACCACCCTATTATGCATGTTCCAAGTCCCAGATCTGTAGCATTCAGGCATATGCTTTGTGCGGCGATACCGATATCGATCTGAGCATATTCCTGGTCCTTATATTTCCCGCCAAGCTTAGCGGACAGATTAGCACCTTCTTCAACGATAACCATAAAAGCCGGACAGTCCCTGGTGAATGCATTCATGCGTATCGCTCCGTCACGCATCGTTTCAGAAAGAGCCAACGCAGTTTCCCGATCGTCGACTATCAGAAAACTCCAGGGCTGACTGTTGCACGCCGAAGGACCGTTTATCGCCGTTTCCGCACAGGAGATGAGTTTCTCCCTTTCTACCGGTCTATCCGTATACGATCTGCAGCTGTAACGTGATTTCGCAAGTTCATAAAATGTCATAGCGATTTCCTCCTGTATGAGCTATTCATATCATACCACAGCTGCCTCTTGATTTTTGCCGGAAGAGGGTATATATTGATACCGAACAAATGTTTGTTTTAAGGAGGGATCTGTATGGGACGAAAGGTCATCGTGTCGGTCAAAGCAGAGTTTGATGTATTTGGTCGTCTTACCCCTATTTCCTTCTGCTGGGAGAACGGTGTACAATATGATATCAGTAAGGTTCTGGACAGAAGAAGGGCTGTTTCGCTTCGTTCCGGAGGCGGAGGCATAAGATATACATGCAAGATCGACAACAGGCTCGTCTATCTTTTTAACGACGAGAATCTATGGTATATAGAGAAGGGATGATGTTTTATGTGCGGCAGATATATGGTCGTTACTGAAGGGGAGATAATTGAGATGCAGGCTATATTCGAGGAACTGGGCAAGCGTCTCGACAGAAGCGGTGAAGCTTTGCCTGAAAAGGACACTGAGATTTTTCCGGGAAGCACTACTCAGGTGATAACAGAAAATGATGGACAGATACAGCTGACCCCCATGTTCTGGGGATTTAAGAAATGGGATAACAAGGGGATAGTTATCAATGCCCGTGCAGAGACAGCTTTAGAGAAGCCCTTTTTCAGAGAGTCGACATTATCACGAAGATGCATCATCCCGTCCAAGGGATTTTATGAATGGGCTCATCACGGCGATGGACACAGGAAAGAAAAGTCTTCTGATAAATATCTTATCAGGAGGGAGGATTCTCATTTACTTTTCATGGCGGGCATATGCCGCCGGAACGAAGGAGTCAGTGAATTCAGTATTCTTACTGTGCCGGCTTCACCCCAAATGAGTCATCTCCACGACAGGATGCCGTTGCAGATCAGCAACGACGATTTGACAGAGTGGCTGTCAGATCCGGGAGCGGTCGGTTTACTGGATGGTAGCAAAGCATCGGAAGTCTTTCTTTCTATTGCTAAGGTTTGAGAAAGAGTTCTATCGATTTCTCTCTGGTGTGAAGCTCTCGAATATTTGGACATCGAAATCCCGGCAGGCTTTTTCGTGTTCATCAGCCGTTCTTATCGTCCAGGCTACTGTAAAGCCCTTATATAATTTTCTATATATCCTGAAAGCAAGCACTCCGGCAGATGCATGGTCGTAAGCTACGAAATCCGGCTGTGTAAGGAAGTTCGTCATAAGGTTCTTCATTATAAACTTGAGCCAGAACTGCCCTTTGGCTTTATCCCTGAAGAAATCTGAAGACAGCTGCCCTCGCACTGTCCCCGGTTTGTTTGCTTTATACCACCGAACTACCCAAGGATTGAATGATTCTATACAATGATCGACTTTATGCTCCGAAAGAACTTTATCTATATATTCACAGCTTTCCGTATTATTTCCTGAGAGCTTGATTTCTACTATCAGAGGAGCTCTGCCTTCAAAGATGCGGAGCACTTCCTCAAACTTTGGTATAACCGAATCCCCGCTCATTATCGGGTAGCGGATGATCTCATCATATTTCAGTTCGCTTACCTTCTTATCAACTCCGCACATACGCTTTAAATCAAAATCATGAAATACGACCGGTATTTTATCTGCCGTGAGCTGAACATCAAGCTCAGCACCATATCCATTCTTCACAGCACGCTCAAATGCCGGAACGGTGTTCTCGTATATTTCTGCAGACGCATCATGCAGACCGCGGTGAGCGTAATCCCATCCTTTAAGCGATTTTAAACTTTCTTTCTCCTTTATACCTTTTGATCCCGGAAATATCGCAAGAACGTAAATCAAAGAAAGAAGCAAGGCCAAACAAACAAGGATGATCGCCGCTGTACCTAACGTACCTATTCGAAGAAAAAAAGTTGAATAAATTTCGGTCATGTGCATCTTCCCCCTCCAAAAAAAACGTCTCCGGAAGAATCCCGAAGACGCTATAATCTTGCCGGTAATAGACAAAGGCTATTGATCGATTTATAAAATCACGCAGTCTGTTCAGAAGTTCCGGCGCTGTTCGCCTCTACTGCAATTTCTACGACGCGGGTAAGAACATCTACGTAGCTATATGATATCATCTCGGGATAGGAATATCTTCCGTTGCACCTTACTGTGAAAACGTTTGGATAACAATTTTCCAGTATTCCCTCCTGAACTATAGTGCGTTTTCTTCCGCCGCTTGACTTAAGCCTGACCTTCCTGCCTACATAAGCTGACATGCCTTTCCTGCAGGAATCAACATCATCGCGTACAATCATAGTAAAACCTCCGGTATATATTAAGTGTTGATCAAGTTGACGATACTATGTCAAAAAGATTACACATTTGTTGAGATTATAACACTTTACTGAATTAAAGTCAAATCAAACACTACTTATTGTGGTATTGAAAAGAGTGTGAAACAAAATATAGTGTTTTCTGCGAATGTTGTCTTTTGTTTTCTTTCATAGTAAAATTAGCGGCAGATCAAATACTTCAGAGGTACAGAATGAAGAAAAGTGAGCGGGTATATGTTCAGAACAGAAAGCCAAAACACAGGAAAATAAATGCGTTACGAACAGCGCTGCTGGTCGTTGCAATTTTGCTGACAGCAACCATTCTTATAATATTATTTGACAAGTTGGGAGGAGAGCCGGGCCTGTCATCAGAAATATCTTCGTTGCCATCTTCAAACGAATCTTCCTCGTCTGAATCTCTGATCACGGAGTCTCTGATCTCTGACTCAGATATTTCGAGACCGTCAAGAGATGCTGCTTTTTCACAACTTAAGGAAGATCTTCAGGTGTTTGCAGACAGCTTCAACGGCAGGATAGGGATCTCTTATATCAATCTGACAAATGGAGAGAAGTTCAGTGTCCATGAGCAACTTCCTTTTGTTGCTGCAAGTTCTATCAAGATGAGTATAGTAACTCAGCTTTATAATTCTATCGCTGCCGGTGACCTGACTCTCACACAGACCTTGAAATATGACAGCAGACCTTACCCTGAGGGAGATTATGAAGCAGGAAGCGGAATAATTGCGAACGAACCAAACGGGACCGAGTTTTCAGTCGGACGTACTGCACAATTAGCAGTAACCATAAGCGATAACTGCGCAACCAACATGATCATCCGTGCCCTCGGAGGAATCGATTCCATCGTTCCTCATCTGAATGAGATCTCAGCAAATGTACCTTACCGCGAAGAAGTCAAATATTCAAATTACAAGGGTATCCTTCAGAAAGGAAGACATCGCACATGTTCGTCAGATCTGGCAGCTTATGCTGCTCATCTTTACGAATTGTGGAAATCAGACGAAGAAGCGTACGGTGTTTTGATGAATGATCTTCAGAACACTATCTTCGATTTTGGCTTGCAATCCCTTCTTCCGGATGACGTAAAGGTCGCGCACAAGATCGGAACCAATAACGCTTACAGAGCAGAAAATGATGTCGGAATAATTTTCGCGGATGAGCCTTATGTGTTATGCGTAATGACAGAAACAGAGAACCAATCAGACGGACGTTCAGCGCTTGCACAAGTTTCTCTTATGTTTTACGAATATATCACATCACTATATGATTGATCATCAATTCAGCATTTCAAGCCACAGACTTTTCAAATACTTTGATTCAGGATATCCCGCCAGAACCGGATGATCATTATCCTGTCCGTAAAGCCCTATTATTCTGACTTTACGCCTCAGGTCTGTAGCAGCGGACAGTACTGTGTTTACGAAAAGGTCTTCAGGCATATGGTATGAACACGAATGAGTTGCAAGTATCCCGCCCTGACGCAGAAGTCTCATTGCACTGAGATTGATCTCCTTATAACCTCTGACAGCTCCGCTCAAAGCAGACTTGCTCTTAGTAAAAGCCGGCGGATCCAGAACGATGACATCATATCTCTCTTTCTTTACAGCAGATTCCCGCAGAAAATCAAACGCATTTGCCTTGACGATATCCAAGCCATATATCCCGTTCAGTCCGGCATTCCGAGACACCAGATCTATCGCTTCTTCCGAAATGTCTACTGCAGTAATACTGCTTGCTCCGCCCGCGACAGCATTTAAAGCAAACCCTCCTGAATACGCAAAACAATCAAGCACCCTTTTCCCCTTAACGAAAGATCTCAATCTTCTGTGATTTGCTTTCTGATCAAGAAATCCTCCGGTTTTCTGCCCGCCGTAAAGGTCTATTTCAAACTTGATGCCATTTTCTTTAAATATAGTTTTACGAATGTCTTCTCCATAATATTTTTCAGCAAAAAGCTTCATACCCTCTTTACTTCTTATCGGCTCATCATTTCGCAAAACTAGAGTTTTAGGATCCACCTCTTCTATCAAGGAATCAGCAATGATTTCTTCATGTTTCTGCATGCCCAGCGCAAGAGTCTGCAAAACAACAGCGTCTCCAAATCTTTCAGCTATAACTCCAGGCAGCAGATCCGCCTCAGCAAAGACAAGTCTTTCACAATCTGTATCGTCTCTGCGAAAATATGCCCTGTACCTTACCGCATTCCTTACTCTTTCCCTGATTTGTTCTCCTGTTATATCCTCTTTCTTATTCGTAAGGATCCTGACTGTGATGACCGATCCCGGATTAATAAACCCTCTGCCTATATATCTTCCTCTGAAGTCAACAACATCAACATCATCACCCGCCGCGAAATCTCCCTCGATCCTCTCGATCTCATTTCTGTAAACCCAGGGATGTCCCCCAAAAAGCTTTTTCTGTCTTCCGTTGATAACGTGAACTACCGCCATATATTTCCTTTCGCTGATCTGTGATAAACTATAGTATAAATGAAACGGAGCAGTACGCATATGGATTTTACAAAATTATCTGTATTTATCGATTCACTTGAAAGTCAGGGCATACCGGGTTGTGATTGCGCGGTTTTTTCAGGACACAAACCTGTATTTAGGAAAATGCAGGGTCACAAAGATTCTGCCGGGAAAATTCCGGTTTCACACAATGACATTTACCTGTTGTTTTCGATCACTAAGGTCCTGACCTGCTGCGCAATAATGAAACTTATCGAAGAAGAAAAGATTTTCCCGGATTCTGACGTTTCGGTGTACCTGCCTGCTTTTTCAGAGATGACTGTTCGCACTTCTAACGGCCTCCGTCCTGCTTATAAAAGGATAACTATACGACATCTCATGACCATGACAGCCGGTTTGGACTATAACATACAGTCTCCTTCTGTCAGCGATGTTCTTAACGCTACATGCGGGAAAGCTTCAACAATTGAAATCATTGATGCGATAGCTCGTGAGCCACTTTCATTTGAACCCGGGACCCATTACCAATACAGTCTGTGTCATGATGTCCTTGCCGGAGTCATAGAAGTCGTCACCGGAATGACCTTTTCCGGTTATCTGAATAAAATATTTTTCGAACCTCTCGAAATGACAAATTCCTTTTTCCATCCGGACGCAGCAGCAAGTAAAAGGATCGCTGATTTTTACCTATATGACCCTAAAAACCGCATATCGACCAAGACTGATGTATTCACCGGATTTGTTCCTTCCGAAAACTATGACAGCGGCGGAGCGGGATTGTACAGCAGTGTCGATGATTATATAAAATTCGCCTCTGCTTTAGCTTGTGGTGGCATCTCGTCGGCCGGAACGCAGCTACTTAAGCGCTCAAGCATAGATATGATGCGCAAAGACCAGCTTTCAGGGGATCTCCGGGCTGACTTTGATAAACTGAGCAAGAAAGGTTACAGTTACGGTCTTGGAGTACGTACTCTTACAGACTCAAATTCATCGAAAAGTCCCGTCGGTGAATTTGGATGGGACGGTGCCGCAGGAAGCTATGTTTTGATCGATCCGGATAATGGTATATCTATTTTTTACGCTCAGCATATAATGAATTGCAGTTTTGCATTTGAACATATACACCCGACGATACGGGACTTAACTTACGAATGTATGGGGATAAATAAATGAAAGAAATATTACGTATACTTGCCGTCGGTAACAGTTTCTCACAGGACGCACAGTATTATCTTCACGATCTTGCTAAATCTGACGGAGCAGAAATATATGCAGTCAACCTTTATATCGGCGGATGCTCTCTTGAGACACATCATATCAATATGCTTACACGCAGTAATGCTTATTCGCTTGAGATAAACGGAAAAGACACCGGAAAGATGATTTCACTTGAAGAAGCCATGCTTTCGGAAGACTGGGATCATATCACTTTTCAACAAGCCAGTCATGACAGCGGGTCACCTGAAACATATTTTCCTTTTCTTTCCGATCTTTACCGATCCGCGCAGGATCTGTGCCCACGCTCAGTTAAGCATCTGCATCAGACATGGGCATATGAACATACAAGTGATCATCCGGCCTTTGGTCGATACGGCTCTGATCAGCTTATGATGTATAACCGCCTTAAGGCTGCTTACGATTCAGCTTCACTAAAGACCGGAATGAGTCTTATCCCCTCCGGCTATCTGATTCAGAAATTACGGGAGCATCCTGAATTTGATTTCAATTCAGGCGGAAGGTCACTTTGCCGTGACGGCTACCATTTGGACCTTCTTTACGGAAGGTTTGCTGTCTCCGCATTATGGTATAAGTATTTTACCGGAAATGATATCCGTTCTGTCACTTTCACACCTGCTGTAAACGGTATTTCAGCGGATGAGCGTCTGCTGGAAATCATCCGGAATACTATCCACACGCTATGATCATGGTTTCCTGCTACCGCAAGCCGCACAGAAATTTCCTGTATTAACTCTTCCGCACGAGCATGTCCACGATCCGGGAGCAGCTTGTACCGAAGGTGCCTGTGACGCAGTCGCAGGAGCAGTTGCTGTCGGTGCGGGAGCGGGAGGTACGATCGGTTCTGCCGGAGGTATAAACTCCGGACAGGACATGATCGCCTCGATATTGTATAGCAGCTGAACAGCACTTATAGTATTGAACTGTACAACATCACCATCATAGAACAGAGCAAGTATATCATTCTTACCTGCACTGGCGGCAAGCTTCGCCATGGTAGCCACCTCGCCTGCGGGAAGAATTGCAAAAGCTTCATAGAAGCAGATAGTGTCCATTACCAGGAAATTCTCAGCAAAACGCCTGTACTCACCCTTCAGCGTATATCCACCGCTATTTGATACGATCTCCCGCTTTTCCAGAGAAGCTAAAGCATTTCTGATTTCATTCGCACCCGGGATTTCCAGCCGGTAATTCTTCAGGAACATTCCTTTTAATCCGTTTCTGTAATCACCTGAAACCTCTTTCAAGACAGCTTCTTCAGAATATCCGGCTTCTGTCTGCTTAAAATCTGCATATTTCGCCAGAAGATCCTTTCGTAAAAGATCTGTTAAAGCAAACAATGCTGTCATTTCTTCAGGTGTGAAGCTGTCCTCGATTTCAGTCGTAGAAAATGCAGAAACACCAAACGTCTCAGTGAATTTAGATGAAAGCAGCGTAGTGTCCGCCATAACAGAAAACTCAAGTTCTCCCTCATGATTCTCCGAAAGAACCGTTTTATCTCCTGTTTTATATGAATACTTCTCAACTATATAGTTGGGGGTTTGAGCCAGAAAACGTGCTCCTCTCTGTGGGCCGGTAAGTAATGTAAGGATCTCAAGAGCCTCCTTGCTATATGCGTTACCGACGATCACACCCTTATCTGTAAGGCTTTGATACTCGCTCCCGTCAAGTGATGCCTCGATATTACCGAAGACACTCAACGGAGTCTGAGGTACAAACGATTGCGAAAGATATTTTATTTCATTCTTCTTAAGTTTCATATTCACCACATCCCTTTCTCATCTATTTAGGCAAAATACCTTTATCCTGAAGAACAGGCTTAGCACCTAATTCGTTACCCATTCCGACTGTTCCTTTGATCGCAGAAGTAGTAAGCTGCTTCCCGATCTTATTGTTATGGAATTTGATAGCAGTCGTTCCCGATACGGTCTTTTCAACCCAACCCTTAGCCGTTTTCACTGATACAGTGGCAGTACCATTCTTATGGAAGTCCATCTTGGTTTCATTACCGAATCCATCTCCTGCAAGCTTATCTGTTGCTGCATTCATACCTGCAGAATACACTCCGTTGACAAAACCATCCTTAGCTCCGTCAACACCTCCGGTGATAGCTCCGGCGGCAGTTTCTCCGACAATTGTTGTAGCTGCTTTGGCATACGGATTACTTATAAAATCAGTAGCAGCATCGGCACCACCTGACACCGCTCCTCCAACAATACTTTCAGTAGTCCACCCTTTGTCTGCACCGGAAGCAGCAGCTCCCTTAGTTACTTTATATATAGCTCTGACTGCTTTAGCACCCGGCCCTCCGCAACTTGCCATACCGTCTATCATAGTATCAGCTACTACCACCGTGGCTGTGGCCATTTTCTCTCCGACCCACAAAACTTTCTCTATCTTATTCCATTTATCAGCTTCAGCCTGCCCGTCAGCAACATTCTGCTTTAGTGTATCACGAAGCTTATCAGGAGTTGTGTTGTATTTCTTACACAATCTGTCAATATACTCCTGCCTCTGCCTCTCCTGTTCTTTCTGTATCCTCTCCTGTTCACGTCTGAGAGCTTCCTGTTTCTCTCTCTGCTGTTTCTCATACTCCTGGCGTCTGCGCTCCATCTCCTGACGATGTTTCTCAGCAGCTTCCTGACGCTCTCTTTCGACGCGTTCACGTTCTTTCCGTTCGAACTCTTCTCGCTGCTTCTGCTCATCATCCTGTCCGCCCTGATCGCCGGGTTTTCCACCCTGATCAGGCTGTTGCGGTTCCTGCGGAGTCTGTGGTTCACCACCACCGGCACCGTCGCCGGGTTCAGGTCCGCCGCCAATATCCGGAGGCGTGATTCCTCCACCGGCTCCGATACCTCCGCCTATGCCGCCGCCGATACCTCCGCCTATGGCTCCGCCGATATTGATTCCCAGACCGGAAAAGATCCCCGCAAGACTGGAGCCGAATATGCCTGCTAAAGCAGGAGGTATTCCTCTAACAACGGCAATAAGAGCTCCCTCGCTGGTTACCCATCCGATAAAAGTACCGCCTGCTTCTTCCCATCCGCCGTCATCTGCAAATAACCGGACTCCGAGGAACCTGTTCGCTGCGACTGCCGAAATGAAAAATAAGGCAAAAAACACAAATGCATTAACAGCCGGTTTCTTCTTAGTTACTATAAGAAGGATCCCTATCAGCAACAGAACAAACCAGGCCCATCCCAGTATAAAATTGATCGCCACTCCTACAAAAGCAATTATGCCGCCAAGAAAAGGTATCGCTCTTGCTACAAGTGCTCCTAAACCACCGAACATCCTCATAAAAAGATTAGTTGTCTGAAAGAATCCGAAAAGCATGAAAACAAGACCTGAAGCTCCGAGAACCATATAAACAGCTTCATTATCCATCTTGAATTTCTGTTTCTTAAGTACAAAAGCCTGTACATCCGTAAATACCATCCGAAATATCATAGTGAAAATTCCGCCCCGCCCACCGGCAAAAGCCGCCACAGAGCTTAGAATAACACCACCGAATACAAGTCCCGCTACCCCTGACAGCAATTTCTCAAAAAGGAGAGAAACTCCGCATGCAATAAGCAGAACAGGAAGCAGTGCGTTCTTCATCGCTTTATTCTTCTTAACAATATTGCCGGGTATACTGACCATTTCCATAACAGACTTGAACGGGTTGCGTCCCTGTATCAGATTCGAAATAAGCATCGTTATGATTCCGCCGAGCATAGCCCAAAGGAATGTTGAACTGATGAATTTTCCGCTCACATTGAGGACATTATTAGCCAGCCAAGTGTCAGGTGCAAACCCTCCGTTCGGACCAACTATAAGATAAGTGTGTACCAGCCAGCTGACCGCCGCTACTGCGATCATTACAGGCAAAGATTTTAAGATCTGCTTGGGCAGTTTCTTTCCTATGTACCTGAATAATTCGCCGGTGGTCTTCGGCTCAACTATCTGTTCCGTCTGAGCCCCATACATTAACGATCCCCCCTTTATCTATCCTTAGCAGTCCCGATCTTGTTCCGATCCAGATTCTTCCTTCCGGATCCTGTGAAATGACTTTAACTTCATTATTCGGTAACCCTCTGTCAGTTGTCAGTACAACTTGCTCCGAATAAGAAAGAGTGCCCGCTGCATTTACTTCGAAATTCCTGAAAGCAGCCAGTCCGTCATATTCTGATCCGACCCACAGACTGCCTGTACTATCAAGAAAAACCGATCTGATCTTCTCCCCGGCTATACCGTCTTCAACCGTCATCTCACCGGCCTTCATCCATCCGGCATCACTGCGAATGAACAATGTTCCCCCGCCTTTGGTATAGAGTCCTCCTCCGGTCAGGACGACATTATCGGCTAATTCTATTATAGCATTTATATTTGAATGTAAAAGACCGTCATCGGTAGAAAACACCTGTTTTTTTCCATCGGAAAAAACAGTTGCTCCTCCCCTTGGTGCTACATATGAGCCGATCCATTTATCACCACGCGAAGTCAGTGTTATCACATTCACCATATCATCGATCAGTCCGTCATCTGATGTCATGATCCTGTCGATTTCAGTATTAATTATCAAAGCGATCCCACCCCATGTCCCTGCCCATATTACACCATCAGGATCTGCCGCGAGAGCGTTCACTCTCCTGTCCGGAAGACCATCTTGTTCATTGAGCGTGATCATCTCTCCGCTTTCTATCCGGGTAACACCATCGTCATGTCCGGCCCATATTACGCCTCGGTCTTGAATTACCGCTTTCACTTGTCTGAAATCGCCGACTTCCGCGAAAGAATCATCCCGGTATACGAACAACCCGTCTATGCCTCCTGCCCAGACTTCATCATCGTTGAAGGCCAGTGTACAGATATCCTTTCTTTCAAGGAAAACTTCAAATCCTTCAACAGGAGCGGACTTTCGCAGTTCTTCGGCAAGACCCTGCCATATGATGATCGCAGAAACAAGAGCGATCGCACCAAAGATAACAAAGAAAGACTTCCTTCTCATCGCCCTGTTCCCTT
>JAQVYV010000076.1 GCA_028708525.1 Eubacteriales bacterium | reverse complement strand
GTGAAGGAATACTGATGCTTGGCGAGAGCGGAGTCGGTAAATCCGAGACCGCTTTGGAAATAGTGAAAAGGGGACACCGTCTGATCGCTGATGATCTGGTGGAGGTCATGCGGGTATCCGATACGACTTTGCTTGGGCGTGCACCTGAGATAATACGGCATCTTATTGAGATCAGAGGTATCGGTATCCTTGATGTTAAGGAGTTGTATGGTGTTTCTTCTGTCAAAATGCAGGAGAATATAAATTTCGTTATAAATCTTGAACTTTGGGACGAGAAGAAGAATTATGAGAGAATGGGTATCAACGAAGAGACCACAGAGATTTTGGGAATAAATGTTCCTTCCATCACAATACCTGTAAGGCCCGGGAGAAATCTTGCCATAATCGTTGAAGTCGCTGCGATCAATTTCAGACAGAAGCAGATGGGTTATAACGCTGCCAGAGCTCTTACTGACAGAGTTTTCGGGCCGGGGATGTATGGGAAATGAGTGTAATGCAGGCTAAACAGATGAGTGATTTCTGCACGGATTTCTGCCGGATCTTTCCGGATGCCAAGGCACGTATACGGATCGATGAACCTATGTCAGGGCACTCGACGTTCAAAGTAGGAGGAAAGGCCGATTATCTTCTGAGTGTTGCTTCGGGCGAAGAGCTTGCCGCAGCAATAAAGATCGCTTCGGAGGCAGGTATACCGATCACTGTTCTGGGGAATGGTTCCAATATACTTGTATCGGATAAGGGTATACGCGGACTGGTTCTTGTTATAGGTAAAGATATGGCTTCTGTCAGTGTTGAGGGTGATAATATTCTGAAAGCTGAAGCCGGTGCGCTTCTTTCTGTTGTTTCGAAATATGCCGCTTCTTATGATCTTGCAGGGATGGAGTTCGCTTCGGGAATTCCGGGCACAGTCGGCGGTGCCGTGTATATGAACGCAGGTGCTTATGGCGGGTGCATGGAGGACATTGTTATCGGTTCTGTAGGACTTGATGCGGACAAGTTGGAGGTCTTTGAACTTAAAGATACCGGATCGCATAAGTTCGGATACAGAAAGAGTTTTTTTGCCGGAGAAAATGCCTTTGTTCTTTCGGTGAAAATGCGGCTTGAGATCGGAGATCCTGATGAGATCAAGGCGAAGATGGATGAGTTCACTGCTCGGAGACGATCGTCGCAGCCGCTGGAGCTTCCGTCTGCAGGAAGTACGTTTAAAAGACCCGAAGGGTTCTACGCAGGAAGGCTTATCGAAGACTCAGGACTTAAGGGATACAGGGTCGGAGGAGCTTGCGTCAGTCAGAAGCATGCGGGGTTCATAGTCAATGACAAAGGTGCTACAGCTACGGATATTCTTGCACTTATAGATCATGTGAAAGATACTGTGTATGGCAGGACGGGAGTCATGCTTGAGCCGGAAGTCAGGATATTAGGGGAGTGGTGAAATGGAAGTTGTAATACTTACAGGGATGTCCGGTGCCGGGAAATCGATCGCTGTTAATTACCTGGAGGATCTGGGTTTCTTCTGTGTGGATAACGCTCCGCCGCAGATGTTGCAGTCTATGCTGAAAACTTTTATGAAATGGGAAACTGAGGAAGGTGTTTCGGTCAAGAAAGTTGCATTTGTTGTCGATGTAAGAAGTGTCGCGATGTTTTCGGGAATAAAGTCAGCATTGGCTCAGCTTGAGAAGACCGGAGTGCCTTTGAGGCTTATTTTCCTTGAAGCGGCGGATCAGACTCTTGTGAACAGGTATAAACAGTCGCGCAGAAACCATCCTCTTGCGGAAGGGGTCGGGATTCTTGAAGCGATAGCTACAGAGAGGATACTGATGAGCGACATCAAAGCACTTGCTCAGGATGTTATAGACACTACGAATATTGAACCTTGGCAGCTCCGTGATCTTCTGTATAAAATGCTTTCCGGTTCCAAAGGGGATAACAGGCTTGCGATCCTGGTCCAGTCTTTCGGGTTCAAGTACGGTGTTCCGCTGGATTGTGATAATGTGTTCGATGTTAGGTTCATCCCTAACCCGTTTTATGTTCCGGAACTGCGGAAAATGAGCGGACTTGACGGTAAAGTGAGCAATTACGTCTATTCTTTCCCGGAGACTATCGAGTTCATGAGACATGTGAAGGAACTGACTGAATACACTATACCTTTCTACACAAGAGAGGGTAAGGTCAGACTAAATATCGGGATAGGGTGTACGGGAGGAAGGCACAGATCGGTCGCAATGGCTGAGGATCTGGCCGGGTATCTGCATGAAAAGGGTTTGGATGTTTCTTTGGATCATAGGGATCTGAAAAAGGATACTAAGGTCAGGAAGAAACCTGAGAAGAAGAGAAAGCAGGAGGATTGAGATAGAACGTCTGACTTTTTCAATGCGGATCAAAGATGAGCTTTGCGCCGGACATTGGGGCGATTTATGCTGTATAAGGGCGGAGATGATGGCTGCCGTTGTCAGTTCTGCGCGCTTCGGGAATGGCAGTATGAGCATAGCAACGGCTCACAAAGGTTTTGCCGAACGGCTCTCTTCGATGCTTGGGGAGATATATGCTACAGATATAAGTGTTGCTCACGGAAGTGAACTTTACACACTGAGCTGTAATGAGCGAAGGGCTTATGATGAAATGGTCCAGGACCTGGAGATGTCTCTTGGATTCGATAGTGTTCGTGGTTCGCTGAAGATCAGACGATATGAAGAGGAGTGCTGCAGAAGGGCTTTTCTCAGAGGTGTTTTTCTGGCTGCAGGCTCGGTTTCAGCTCCGGATAAGGGCTACCATCTGGAGCTTGCGTTGCGAAGACAGTCAGCTGCGGAGTTTACTGCGAGACTTCTTGAGGAGGAAGGTATCAGCTCGGGATATCTGAAGCGTAAGGGTTACCATGTTATATATATTAAAGAGGGACAGCAGATATCGGATTTTCTTCTTGTGACCGGAGCCCATGGATCGATGCTTGAGCTGGAGTCGCTCATGGTGGATAAGTCGATGCGCAATTCGGTCAACAGGGTCGTGAACTGCGATAGTGCGAATATAGACAGGATAGCTATTACAGGAGCAAGACAGCAGGAACTTATATCAGTACTCATGGAAACTGCGGGGTTGGAATTTCTTCCTGAAGACCTTAGAGTAACAGCGATGGCAAGGCTGGAGAATCCGGAAATGTCACTGAAGGAACTGGGTGAGATCATGGACCCTCCTGTTGGTAAATCGGGAATGAGCCACAGACTCAGGAAATTGGAGAAGTTAGCTTTGGAGACATTGGAATGCCGGCACAGATAGTACTTGTAGAACCTGAAATACCTCAGAATACGGGCAATATAGCCAGAACTTGTGTTGCAACCGGAGTGAAACTGCATTTGATAGAGCCTTTGGGCTTTTCTCTGTCGGAAAAGGCTGTCCGTAGGGCGGGGCTGGATTACTGGAATGATGTCGATCTCAAGATCTGGCCGTCATTGGATGTTTTCATGGACGCCAACAAGGACACAAGGATGTATATGGTCTCAACTAAATCATCCGTTCACTATGCGTCGGTCGTTTATCCGGATGACTGCATGTTCATTTTCGGAAAAGAGACTAAGGGACTTCCGGAGCAACTGCTGCGTGACAGATCTGCTGATTGTATAAGGATACCTATGCTTGAAGAGAAACGTTCGCTTAATCTTTCGAACGCTGCTGCAATTGTGCTGTATGAGTTTCTCAGACAGAAGGGTTTTCCCGGTTTACAGACAGAGAGTTCTTATTTTAGTGTATAATGTCAGAAGTAACAGATGAGCCGATAGCCATAGAAAGGACTCTTTTGAAATGAGGAAAAGTACCGTTACATATTCGGTCAGCAACAAGAAGAAAAGGCGCAGGAAAATGAGAAAAGGGACCGGATCGATTATTTTCCTCCTGGTGCTGATAATTGCTTTGATCGGTGTTCTGTATTATATGTGGCAGAACGGGCTTATTTTTGACACTTTACCTGATAAAGAACCTACAGTTGATCCGTCTCTTATGACTCCTTCGCCTGAACCGACCATAACGCTTGGCGAACTTCAGGCATGGCAGAATCCGATACTTAAAGCGGGGCGTTTTACCGAGCTTTTCAAACCGAAAGAAGTTGACAGCAGTTTTCTTCCTTCTGTTCAGGGCATAGAATCCGATATTTTCCGGGGTACTGCGATACTTGAGACATTTCTTCGCAGTTATAGCCTTAAGTTCGGCGATCCTGTGAATTACCAGCAGGTTCCGGGTGTTTTGACGTTCCGTGGGAATAACTTCCGTAATTCGCCGTCGTACGGGTATGTGGATTTTGCGGAAAAGAAGGTCGAGCAAATCTGGGAAAGACAAGCGGGCAGTCTGAAATCTTCGAAATGGAGTTTCTACTGGAGTGGCACCGGATGGACGGGTCAGCCTGTTATCGTTCAATGGCCTGAAGATATCCGTAATATGATGAATATTTATAAGGTGAAGAAGGATAAGGTCGGACTGATCGAGGTGATCTATGCGACGATGGATGGCAAGATCTATTTTTTTGACATAGAAGACGGAAAGAGCACACGTGATCCGATCGACATCAAGGCTCCTGTTAAGGGTACTCCGGCGATCGATCCGAGAGGTTACCCAATACTTTATGTCGGACAGGGGGACAATGCTCCTCCGGGTTCAACGATGACCGATATCGGGATGAGGATCTTCAGCCTTATTGATTTCGAGTTGCTGCATTTTATCGACGGGATGGATCCGATGGCTTACCGTACCGATTGGGGGGCATGTGATTCTTCTCCTATTATTGATGGTGAGACGGATACGCTTGTCTGGGGCAGTGAGAATGGGATACTTTATACGGCAAAACTCAATACTTCGTTTGACCGCTCTGCAGGTAAGATAAGCATTTCACCTGAGTTCACAAGTATGAGATACAAGTCTGCAGCTTCTACTCTTCATGGAATTGAGAGCTCGCCGTCGATATACGGCAACTACGCTTTCTACGGTGATAATTCGGGTATCCTTACCTGCGTCGACCTGATGACGATGAAGCCGGTATGGAGCAAGCCGCTTGATGACGATACAGATGTTACTCCTGTTCTTTCGCACGAAGATGAAGGAGTTTATCTATATACAGGTACTGAGGTGGATTACCAGCAGAGGATAACCGGACAGTATCGTGGTGATGCCTATGTGTATAAGATAGATGCTATGACCGGTAAAACAATGTGGAGAAATTCTTACAAATGCTATACACAGAATGATGAAGCGGATGTAGGTAATGATATCAACGGGGGGGTCATGGGTACCCCTATAGTTGGTAAGAACAATATCGACAACATGGTAATATTCAGTTTCTGTATGACTAACGGCATATACAGTGGTAACGCGATGGTTGCATTCGATAAAACCGGCGGACAGGTGCTTTGGACTTACACTTCGACTTATTATTCCTGGAGTTCACCGGTCGATATATATGATGAGGCGGGGAATGGGTACATACTTCTGCCTGATTCCGGAGGAAATCTTATCGTGCTGAATGCGTATAACGGCGTAGAGCTTTCAGTTGGTAAGATTATGATGCGTGATGAGACAGGCGGAAACGTGGAGTCATCTGCTGCCGTGTTCGGGGATATGCTGGTCGTTGGCACAAGAAGAGGCGTGATAGTCGGGATGAAGCTTAAATGAAGAAGACAGGAAATTATACAGTAAGAAAGACCGGAAGAAGGAGATCCGGGTCGACCGGACGGAAGGTTCTGCTTACGAGCGGGATACTTCTGGTTGCTTTTAGTGTGATAGTTGTCGCGATAATATTGATTGGTGACGGGGGCCAGGGACCTGTGTTATCCGGTTCCGGATCATCTTCCGGTTTTGTTTCAGGCGGAGAGGAGCTGTCAGAAGTATCTTCTGAAGATTTGTCACAGGAATCGGCAGATAGTTTAATGCCGGTATCTTCCGGGATCGAGAGTATACCGGTTTCACCAACTCCGGCTATAAC
Source organism: Eubacteriales bacterium (assembly GCA_028708525.1). GTDB lineage: Bacteria > Bacillota > Clostridia > Saccharofermentanales > UBA5734 > JAQVYV01. The sequence goes on along the minus strand of JAQVYV010000076.1, from coordinate 1,763 downwards.
GCATGGGCCGATGTTTTTCGGACAGAAGAATCCTGTGCTCCTCGGAGGAAATTTCAACAGAACTCTTGTTATTGGTGCGGTGATAAGTAAAGCTTTGCCCGCTTCGCTCAATTTCACCTCGGTTATCTACAAAGGCAACCAGGTTCTTCAGGCTTACAACAGACCGGATGCCTTGACTTTTTATGACCCCGCTGATTATTCTTCTGTTGCCGGTGTGCTTGGATTCAGAGGAAACAACTTCCGCAACTCTCCGAGTTTCGGATACACCTCGATGAAAGAAAAGAAGCTTGAACAGATATGGGAAAGACGCATGGGCGGTATGCCTTCTTCAAGCTGGGATTTCTCATGGTCAGGCACTGGGTGGACCGGTCAGCCCGTTATGATCCAGTGGGATGAAGATGTCCGTCGTATCATGAATTTGAATCAGGATAAGAAGAATAAAGAAGGTCTTGTCGAGGTCATAACCGCTGCGATGGACGGTAAAATATATTTCTACGATCTCCAGGATGGGAAAGAAACCAGACCGGCTATTAATATCGGGGTCGCTGTTAAAGGAACTCCTGCGATCGACCCTCGAGGTTATCCGCTCCTTTATGTCGGGCAAGGAGATTATCCGCCTAAGACACCCGGTGGTGAGATGGGGTTTCGCGTTTTCAACCTGATCGATCAGTCTTTGCTGCACTTCCAGAATACCGGTAAGGAGACACGCTCTTACAGAAACAGCTGGGGTGCTTCTGATTCATCTCCTTTGATCGATGCTGAAACAGATACACTCATTTATCCTTGTGAAAATGGGATGATATACACCGCTAAACTTAATACTGTTTTCGATAAGCAGAATGGCACGATCTCGATTTCGCCCGAGTTCGTTGATTATAAGTACAAATCATCTGCTACTACTTCGCAAGGGATAGAAAGCTCCATCGCTATTTACGGATCTTTGGGGTATTTTGCGGATAATTCCGGCGCAATAAACTGTGTTGACCTTAATACCATGAAGCCTATGTGGTCTAAGAGATTGGATGATGATAATGATGTAACTCCTGTTCTGCAGCAGGAAGGAGACAAACTTTTCCTTTACTGTGGTACCGAAGTGGATAATCAGAAACCTATCAAAGGAGTTTATAAGGGTGAGGCCTATGTTTATAAAATCGATGCTCTTACCGGCGAAACTATCTGGAGAAACTCTTATCCGGCTTATACTTACAATGACCCTGAAAGATCGGGCAACGATATTAACGGCGGCATAATGGGTAGTTTTATTATCGGGAAAGGCCGGTATAGTAACTTGGTCCTGGTCAGTATTTGCATGACTGAAGGATACTCCAGCGGTAACACTATTGCTGCTTTTGATACTGCTACGGGAGATCTTGTCTGGGATTATAAGATGAATCACTACAGCTGGGGTTCGCCGGTGGATGTTTATGACAGCAACGGTAAAATGTATGTTCTCATGACTGATTCTGTCAGCCAGGTACACCTTGTTGATGGTGATACCGGAGAAAGGCTGCATTATATCCAGATCATGAAAGGATTTGCCGGAGCTGAACCTGTTAGCGGCGGAAATATTGAATCTTCTGCGGCTGTTTTCGGTGACTATCTTGTAGTCGGTACCAGGGGCGGTGTTATAGCGGGAGTCAGGCTGCGATGATATTTTAGGTTTTTTCTGTTTGATTGGGAGGGTTTGATCATGCGTATTAATGTGAAATTGATCCTGTTGGTCGTCATCGTGATCGTTGCTGCATCTGTGCTAAGCGGCTGCA
>JAQVYV010000005.1 GCA_028708525.1 Eubacteriales bacterium | reverse complement strand
GATTCTTTATTGAAGGGTATTATTTTTGACGAAGCAAGAAACAGATATGCTCTTTTGAAAGATAATTGCACATCAGCACTTTCACGGCTATTGAAAATCGAAATTATAAACAGAGCGAAAATGGGATGCACCATCACTAAAGGTAAGGAGATACTTCAGAGGGATCTGGAGCGGGGGATCAAATGTGATGCCGCTGTTGTTGAATTCGGGGGAAATGACAGTGATTTCTATTGGAACGAGATCAGTGATGCTCCCGACAAAGTTCATTCGCCTAAAACCGAGCTCTCTGTTTTCTCTGATCATTTAAAGAGCATGATTTCATTGTTACGTGAAAATGATATCGCGCCGGTTCTTGTGAATCTTCCGCCGATCGATAGTGTGAAATATTTCGATTTCATATCACGGGGACTTGATGCGGAAAATATACTTGCCTGGTTAGGCAGCAAAAGTGTTATACATGATTTCCACAAGCAATATTCCTGGTCCATAGATAATGTCGCTGCGGAATCAAACTGTATCCTTATTGATGTACGCTCAGCTTTTCTGGCTCAAAGTGATTATTCCGATCTGCTATGCGCTGATGGTATCCATCCCAACGAAAGCGGACACAGGCTTATCCAGGATGTTTTCATGGGATATGCGACCGACAATAGCTAAGTTTGAATACCAATAATACCAATAATATTCGGCTTTACATTCGCAGTTTTATTGCATATCGCCGGATTTTATAGTATAATTCCTTTAGCATCCGTTGTTGGGTGCTCATTTTTGCTTGGATAGTTACTTATTTATACGGAGTATAGATGAAGAAAACAAGAATAATTGAAGATTCTGAAGAAATTCGCAAAGCGAGCATGGGGCTGTTCCCTGAGATCAAGATGAACCGTGCTCTTTCTTTTGCCGTATCAGGAGTTCTTATTGTTGCTATTGGTATATTCGGTTTCTCTATTGGCTCATATTCTGCTGAAACAAAGGATGAATTGTCCGGAAGTTCCGCATATGACAAAGTTGTAGCCGATAAGATATCTTCGCAGGAGATCGTTTGTTTAGAAATAGAGTCTGTTGATAAGCAGATACAGAACGATGTACTTCGTGAAGAGAACGAATCGATCAAGGAAGAATCTGAGACCATAACAGACAAGATACTCGGAGCCCTGATGGATAACCTTGAATCTAAGAAGCTTGCCAGTCGTTCATATAATATAGACTCATATATCAAGGAAGCTAAGAACCTACTGCAGTTACAGGTCAAACTCAACACGTTCAAGAAATCCGAAGATTACGGTACTGTTGATATTACTGAATATGAGAAATCCCTTTCAGAACGTTTTACTCATATACCTACACTCAAACCGATCCCGGGAACATTCGGAGGATACGGGTGGAGGATCCATCCGATTTATAAGTATAAGCATTTTCATCCGGCTGCTGACCAGGGGGCACCTACCGGAACACCTGTCAAAGCAGCTGCTTCGGGTTATGTAGTCAGAGCTTCATATGACAGAAGCAGTGGAAATTTTGTTGTTATAAACCATGGAAATGGTTTTGTTACTACTTATATGCATCACAGCAAGAATCTGGTATCTGCAGGACAATGGGTAAAGCAGGGTGAGGTGATCGCTAAAGTTGGCAATACCGGTTCATCAACTCATCCCCATTTGCATTTCGAGGTAACTTTCAACGGTTCACCGCTGGATCCCCGCAGAATATTGATGCAATAGACGGAGAAATCACTTAAGATGAATATAAAACGACAACTTGCTGAGTTCATGAATTCAAATGATTCAGATAAGGTAGACACTGTGGTAGGATCTACGGTTGTTATAGATGGTCCTTTGACATCTAAGAAAGCGATACGAATAGACGGGATCATACATGGCAATGTAACGACCAAGGGCAACGTTTTCACAGGACCTGACAGTGTTATCAACGGGAAGATCACCGCAAGAAATATCACTGTGTGTGGTATTGTTAATGGAGATGTCAAAGCTAAAGGCAGGATAATACTGACCGCTAAAGCACGTATATCCGGTGATTTGTCTATGGACCATGTTGTTATTGATGAAGGTGCTCTTATTAACGGAAACATAACTATGCTCAAGGATGATCCCGCTCTTGAATCAGGCGATACGGAAGAAGAGTAAGCCGATGAAACCCAGGAAAATCAAAACCCAAGATCCCAACAAGGCTATTCGCAAGTCTTACCGAAGAAATCTAAGGAAAAGAGTCCGCCATTCATCAGTCAAGGAATCTGTTGGCAAGACAATTTATGTCGTTTTCAGACAATTTTTCAAAGCCGCTCTTGTTGTTATACTTATTACTGCTTTGTTGCTTGGCGGTATCGGTTCAGGAATGATGGTAGGATACATAACGACCGCTCAACCTCTTAATGTTCTTCAGCTTCAGAACGCTAATGAAACATCCTTTATCTATGATTCAGCCGGCAATGAGATAGCGAAACTTACAGGCAGTCAGAATATCGACAGAGAATACATTTCATATGACAGATTCGAAGAAACATACATCAATGAAGCATTTATAGCTATTGAAGATGAGCGTTTTGAAACTCATATCGGAATCGATTACCGCAGAATTGCAGGCGCATTGATCAGTTTTGCCAAGACTCTTGGTAATCCGACATCCGGTGGATCTACAATAACCCAGCAGGTCGTGAAAATGATCTCCGGTGACGACCAGCGTTCAGCTCAGCGAAAGATCCAGGAATGGTATAACGCGGTAAGACTTGAGAGACAGCTAAAGAAATGGGAAATTATCGAACTGTACGCTAACCTTATACCGATGGGAAACAGTTATATCGGTCTTCAATCAGCGTCGAAAGGGTATTTTGGCAAAGATGCTTCAGAGCTGAATCTGGCTGAATGCGCATTTCTTGCGGGAATACCAAACCTTCCCGGAATTTATAATCCATTGACTGAATCAGGCAGACGAAATGCTTTTCGCCGACAGAGAATCGTACTGGGAAAGATGCTTGAGTTGGGCAGAATATCACAGGATGAGTACAACGAAGCACTTGAGACAGAAATACGCTTTGTGACTAAGACGATTTCGGATGTATCTCTTGTCGTAAACTCTTATTTTGTTGATTACACTATCAACAAGGTCAAGAATGATCTGATGAAGGAACGCGGTTATAGTTCAAGCCTTGCTCTGACAACGATATATAATTATGGTGTAAAGATACACACTACTCAGGATCCTGTTGTACAATCAGCGGTCGACAAAGCATTCAACAACGAAAAGCTTTTTGTAACAGACCCTAAATTAGTAGTTGATTTCCCGGAACATGCACAGGCAGGTATGGTGATAATCGATCCTACTAGTGTCCAGATCAAGGCAATGGCCGGTGGTTTTGGAAAGAAAGAGGCGAATTTTGTTCTAAACAGAGCAACCGGTATCGAGCGTCAACCGGGGTCTACGATCAAACCTATTGCAGTATATGCTCCGGCTATGGATATGGGACTAATAACCGGTTCGACTATAATCGAAGATAAACAGCTGTTTCTTAATAAACAGACTCCTAATGATCCTTACCCTAAGAACAGTTATACCGGATTTCTTGGAAATATGACTGTCAGAAATGCTCTTAAAATATCTTCAAACATAGTAGCTGCTCAGATATGGATGCTTTTAGGTGGTCAGAATTCTTTGGATTACCTTAAGAAAGTAGGGATAGACAGACCTTCTGAAAACTATGTTTCTATAGCGCTTGGTGGATTTAACCAAGGTATGTCACCCTTACTTATGGCTTCCGCCTATACAGTTTTCCCCAACAACGGTCAATATTCAGCCCCGATCTGCTATACAAGTGTGACTGATGTAAGCGGAAGTGAATTACTTGTGAGTGCTCCTAAATTTTATCAGGTTTACCGACCTGAAACTGCCGCTATAATGAACGATATGCTTCAGGAACCTATGACTCCATCAAATACTGCTTTTGGAAGAAACGGAACAGCAAACGGTTACCAGATCAATAACGAAAAGAAAGAACTGATCACGACCTGCGGTAAAACAGGTACTGCTGACGGAAACAGAGATAAGTGGTTCGTAGGATACACCCCCTATTATGTTGGGGCTGTATGGTACGGATACGATGGTCGGCTTAAGACAATAAACATCCCTAAATCCGATCAGATGAACAGTGTTCGAATCTGGCATGATGTTATGACGAAGATCCATGCAAAGCTTGAACCTAAGGATTTCTATATGCCTCCGACAGTTGTTGAAGCTGAAATCTGTATCTCCTCAGGAAAGCTTGCGACAGATGAATGCAGGGCTAAAGGAAATCATGTAGTAACTGAATACTATATGGAAAACTCACTTCTTATACCAACAGAGTTATGTGATATACATTTGCTTCCTACTCCGACACCGGAAACATCTGTCGCACCGACTCCAACTTCAGCACCGACTGTTGAACCAAGTGTACTTCCTACGGCACCACCATTATCTTCCCCGGGATCCTCATCAGAGGTTCAGGAAGAAGGATAACAATAACAGAGCATTTAAATCTCTGTTATTTGATTGTACCTTGTCCTGAGTCGCAAATCGTCACCGAAGAATTTATAAACTGAGAAAGCTCCATAAATTCTGGATATCAATCTCTCATCGTAGAAGTTCATAAGATCTGTCATTTCCAGATTTGTTGTAATGATCATCTTCCTTGCGCAACCGGTTCTGTGATTGACCACAGCAAGCAGTTCGGGTTGCCTATTGGAATTGAAAGTCTCTGTACCAAGATCATCTATTACCAGCAAGTCGCTGTTAAGCAAGTTTGAATAAGCCTCAGAAGCACGCTCAAGACGCTCTTTATCCGGTGAAAAGGCAGCAGAAGCAGTTCTGTACTCGCTAATTACATCAAACATTCGCGGAGCACTAAGATAACATACACTTCTGCCCTTCCTGACAACTTTATCAACTACGCATCCCGCCATAAAAGTCTTTCCTGTCCCCGGACTTCCAATGAAAAACATATTCGGATAATGTTCTGCGTCGATATTATCGGCGAAACGCATCGCTGCATCCCTGATCCCCAGAATCTGCTTTCTCGGTGAATTTTTACTTCTGTTTAGTTCTTCATTTGCATTATCTGAGAAAAGCTCCGGATTAAAACTATCAAATGTATATTTGCTTATCCCGGGAAATCCTGAATATTCAAATAGTATCGGTACTATAACATCATAATAACAACTGCATCTTCCTTCGGGATCTGAAATATCAAATCCTGTGTCTGAGCACTTAACGCATGTGTATACCGGCGAGTCATAATCTGCCGGAATACGATTTCGTGAAAGAAACTCTGATCTTTCCCGATTGATATTGTCCCTTTCAGGAGACCCTTCTCTGGCAACACCGTCTGAAATGATGCTAAGTGCTATTCTTGCATTCTCAGCAGATAACTTGTCTTCGATTTGTCTTAGCTCGGGATATAAAGAAAGGTATTTTTCCTTCCTCTCAATGGCAATATCTTCACTGCGGGACCTTCTCTGTCTGTAGATTTCTGCTACTATCTTATCTGTTCTTTTATTCATCATTTCCATCCTTGCCTTCTACGTCATCAGATTTGATATTCTCAACAGCCAGATCATCAAGCATCATCTCAAGGTATTCTCCTGAGTATTGCCGCTGCTTAAAGTTACCTACATTGCTCTTCGCCGCAGATGAACGCTCCACAGCATTTGAAGTCCTGTTTCTGGAATAACGGGCAGACTTATCCGCCTCATAGGAAGCAACTTCTGAAGCTGTTTTCAGGCCATTTGCAAACCACTCTTCAAGAAGTTTATTTGAATACTCAAGGTTTGGATTAGCAAGTTTCGATGTTTTCCTTAGCGCCATATCGATAACATCAAAATCGTAAGCCATCTTCTCTACCCATTTCTGTATTATTTCCTCATCGTATTCAGTTATCTTCTTACGCATTTTCTGCCCGACCTTCCTGCCAATCACTCCTATCTTGTCATATGTTACAGAGTATTTATTCAAATCATCATAAGTTCTTACTCCGTGTGATGACCAGTTGGCTGCAACCTTCGAAATATACGCTTTACTGTCAAGCTTCTTACGCCTTTTACATTCATTAAAAAGCGCATAAACGACCTGAGCCTCAAACCCATATCTGTCAAACCAGCTCTCTATTTCATAATACCATGACGGCGACATCAGCCCTGAAAAGAACGTTTTACTGATGTCCGCCATCATCTTTTCTCTTTCATTTCGAACTTTCTCCGGACGTATTTCATCAGGGTCAGCCGATGTTCTTGGTTTAAATATCTTCCTGATCTCATTATCTTTAAGGTCCTCTATCATGAAGCCTCTTTCAGTGAACGTGATGATACCATATGACGCGAGTTCTGTAAGAGCTACCTTTATACCTTCTCTGTCTGTACCCATTCTTGACTCCAACTCCGCTTCAGATATGACTTTCTTGTTCTTTATCAGAATCAGCGAGTACACATAGAGTTTAACGGCCAGCGGTGAAAGAGAAGGCAAATATTCAGTTATAAAAATATCCGGCACAAGTGTATCAGAATAAATAAGTTTTAAATTTTCATCGATCTGCATCAGGAATCTCCTTTGCATATATTATAGCAAATGCCTTCATGTTATTATGCACATCTTATACACAGGATATAAACATCTCGGTACACAAAGAAAAACCCCGGATCATTTGTGTGATGCCGGGGTCTCTGATTCTGAGTTATAAATCTCCGCTATTCCTTATCCGCGCTCATATCTATTGCCATTCTCTTGTAAGAATCAAGCCTTTCATCAGCATCTTGTTGTGCCATGTCAAATATCGAGTCGACTCTCTCCTGAGAAAACTTGCGCATCAACGAGGTGTAACGAACCTCTGTCATCAGGAAATCCCTGATTGGTGCTACAGGCTCCTTAGAGTCAAGTGTAAACGGATTCTTTCCTTCTGCTTTGAGAGTCGGATTGAATCTGTAAAGATGCCAGTAACCGGTTTCAACAGCCCTCTTCTCCTGTGTCTGAGACACTGTAAGTCCGCCCTTGATCCCATGATTGATACACGGGGCATAGCATATAACGATCGAAGGCCCCGGATATGATTCAGCTTCAGAAAAAGCTCTGAGAGTCTGGAGTTGGTTCGCACCCATGGATACCTGAGCTACATAAACATATCCATATGACATCATCATCATGCCCAGATCTTTCTTCTTGATCGGTTTTCCACCTGCTGCGAACTGTGCAATTGCACCTGTCGGAGTTGACTTAGATGCCTGCCCGCCGGTATTGGAGTACACTTCAGTATCGAAAACACACACGTTGATATCTTCACCGGTCGACAGAACATGATCAAGTCCGCCGTATCCGATATCATAAGCCCAGCCGTCTCCTCCAAAGATCCAGGTCGAGGTCTTGATAAGATAACTCTTCTGATCCATTATCTTGGCAAGAAGTGCTTTGACCTCATTATTGTTCTCGCATGTGCACTCTGTTATTGTCTTAATGACATTATCACTGACTTCCCTGGTCTTCTTTCCATCTTCTTTCGCTTCCAGCCATTTGGTGAATGCGTCCTTGATCTGATCGCACACACCCTTGTCCATAGCTTCTTGCATCAAAGCCGCAAGACCTGCTCTGATCTGCTTGTATGCAAGATGTATTCCGAGACCGTGTTCTGCATTGTCTTCAAACAACGAGTTGGCCCATGCCGGTCCGCATCCCTTAGAGTCGCATGTATAGGTCGTTGCAGGAGCAGAAGCACCCCATATAGAGGAACATCCGGTCGCATTAGATATTATCATTCTGTTACCGAAAAGTTGAGTAACAAGCTTAGCATACGGTGTTTCGCCACAGCCGGCGCAAGCTCCGGAAAATTCAAGATACGGAGTTTCAAACTGAGTACCTTTGACACTTCCGGTGTTCATGGGATTAGCCTTCACTTCTACTTTCTGAGTTGCATACTCCCAGTTCTCTGCCTGGTGCAGCTGTGTCTCGATAGGCTTCATAATAAGAGCCTTATTCTTCGCAGGACATACATTGGCACAGCTTCCACAACCTGTACAGTCCATAACAGATATCTGGATCCTGTAATTAAGGCTGTCATAAGGCTTCATCCCCTGCTTCGTAACAAAGGTCTCCGGGGCATCATTCTTCTCATCTTCAGTAAGAAGGAATGGTCTGATAACCGCGTGAGGACACACATAAGCACACTGGTTACACTGTATGCAATTATCAGGCTGCCATTCCGGGACATCTATGGCAATAGCACGCTTCTCATATTTCGATGTACCGTTAGGGAAGGTTCCGTCTTCTCTTCCGGCAAAAGCACTGACAGGAAGCGTATCGCCCTTCTGTGCGTTCATAACATCAGCTACATCTCTTATGAATGCCGGTCTCTTTTCATCAGCAGCCGGTATGTCTGTAACAGTCATCCAGGCCTCAGGTACTTTCACTTTCCTTACATTCCCTACACCTGCATCTATAGCAGCGTAGTTCATGTTGACAATAGCGTCGCCCTTAGAACCATAGGACTTGAGAGCAGCCTTCTTCATGTAATCAACAGCGTCATCAGCAGGCACTATTGCAGCGAGTTTAAAGAACGCCGACTGCATGATAGTATTTATCCTTCCTCCAAGTCCGATCTCTTTCGCTATACTTACAGCATCGATAGCGTAGAAATCGATATTATTGGCTGCAATATACTTCTTGACAGAAGCGGGAAGTTTCTCTTCCATCTGTTCATCGGACCATGAGCAGTTCAGCAAAAATGTGCCGTTCTTCTTAAGGTCGGCCAGCATATCGTACTTGTTTACATACGAAGGATTATGACATGCCAGGAAATCTGCACTCCTTACAAGATACGTAGATTTGATCGGCTTATCTCCGAATCTGAGATGTGAAACCGTAACACCTCCGGATTTCTTGGAGTCATACGCAAAGTATGCCTGAACATATTTCTGAGTGTGATCACCGATTATCTTTATCGAGTTCTTGTTGGCACCAACAGTACCATCAGAACCGAGCCCCCAGAAAAGACAGCTCTTTGTTCCTACAGGAACGGTATCAAGGAAAGCACCTGCATTAAGAGACAGATTCGTAACATCATCCTCTATACCGATCGTAAAGCCTTTTACAGGCTTATCAGCATCAAGATTTCTGAAAACAGCTATGATCTGGTTCGGATATACTTCCTTAGAGCCAAGACCATATCTTCCGCCTATGATAAGCGGTGTCCTGTCTGTTCCGTAAAAAGAATTGGCAACATCCAGGAACAAGGGTTCTGCCGGAGCACCGGGCTCCTTCGTCCTGTCAAGAACAGCAATTTTCTTAACTGTATCAGGTATGACCTTCATCATTCTATCGACAGAGAAAGGACGGTACAGATGAACTTTAACAAGTCCGACTTTCTCACCTGCTGCAAGCATGTGATCGATCGTCTCTTCAATAGTTTCACAGACAGAACCCATAGCGATTATGATCTTGTCAGCATCAGGAGCACCGTAATAATTGAATGCTTTGTAATCACGTCCGGTGATCTCGCTGATTTTCTCGAAATAATGATCAACGATTTCAGGAAGTGCGTCATAGTAAGGATTGGATGCCTCTCTGGCCTGGAAGAAAATATCCGGATTCTGAGCTGTACCTTTGGTCACAGGATTGTTCGGTGACAAAGCTCTGTCTTTAAATGCCTGCAATGCATCCCTATCGAGCAGATCTGCTAAGTCATTATAGTCAAGTGCTTCGATCTTCTGTATCTCATGAGATGTTCTGAATCCGTCAAAGAAGTGAAGGAAAGGAACTCTGCCCTTTATAGCCGCAAGATGTGCAACAGCAGCCAGATCCATTACTTCCTGTACACCTGAAGAAGCCAGAAGTGCGAATCCTGTCTGACGGCAGGCCATAACATCTGAATGGTCGCCAAATATACTCAAAGCATGTGCGGCGACTGTTCTGGCGGATACATGAAAAACACAGGGCAGAAGTTCTCCGGCCATTTTATACATATTGGGGATCATCAGCAAAAGTCCCTGTGACGCTGTATAAGTTGTTGTAAGGGCACCTGCTGAGAGAGAGCCATGTACTGTTCCGGATGCGCCGGCTTCTGACTGAAGCTCACACACATTAACAGTTTGTCCGAAAATATTCTTCTTTCCCTCCTCAGCCCATTGGTCGACATAGTCAGCCATGGGGGATGACGGTGTGATAGGATATATCCCCGCCACCTCGGTAAAAGCATACGACGTGTACGCCGCAGCATTATTACCGTCAATGGTCATAAACTTTTTTTCTTTTGGCATATGCAATCTCCTCATTAATAATATATATGTCTTCCTGTCCGGATCTTCGGATGGTTGATCAGTTATCAGCTGGCTTGTAAAAGCCAATGGTATTATAACACAATATACCCTGTCATGAAATGAGGCTTGACCCTGTCATTTCGGTAGGTTTCGGTATTCCCATAATATCCAGAATAGTCGGTGCGAGGTCTGCAAGTCTTCCTTCGTGCAGATCGATATTTCCTGCTCCGGCGATTATCAGCGGCACCGGATTCGTAGAGTGTGCAGTGAACGGTCCGTTGCTGACAGGGTCGATCATCTGTTCGGCGTTACCGTGGTCAGCGGTTATTAGTACAACTCCACCCATTTCAAGGATCGCCCCTGCAACTTTACCGAGACAATCATCTACTGCTTCGACCGCTCTGACAGCAGCTTCAAATATCCCTGTGTGACCTACCATATCACAATTGGCGAAATTAAGAACAATGACATCATACTCCCCGGAATACACTCTTCTGCATGCTTCATCAGCAACCTCGTATGCACTCATTTCAGGCTTTAAGTCATATGTAGCCACCTTGGGTGACGGTATAAGAGCTCTGTCCTCACCGGGATAGACTGCTTCTAACCCACCGTTGAAAAAGAAAGTCACATGTGCGTATTTCTCAGTTTCAGCGATCCTGAGTTGTTTAAGTCCAAGTTTGCTAATGGTTTCACCGAAAGTATTATCCAAATTCTCAGGAAGATAAGCAAATTTAATGCTATCGAATTCGTTAAAAGTCTTGTCATACACTGTCATACAGACATACATAAGAGGGAAAAAACCGTTTTTCCTTTCAAATCCGGAAAACTCAGGGTCAACAAACGTACGTGTTATCTCACGAGCTCTGTCCGGACGAAAATTGAAAAATATCACTGAATCTCCGGGGCAGATAGTTGCTACAGGTGCACCATCATGGGCAACGACAGCAGGAATTATAAATTCGTCTGTAACACCTTCATCATATGAAGCCTTAACAGCCTCACAGGGGTCAGTAACCCGAACACCTTCGCCAAGAACCATGGCATTGTATGCTTTCTCCACTCTGTCCCATCTGTTATCTCTGTCCATAGCATAGTATCTGCCCATAAGAGTCGCTATATGTCCGACACCTTTAGCCATAAGCACATCCGACAATTCCTTGACAAACCGCAGTCCGGAATCCGGAGGAACGTCTCTGCCGTCGAAGAAGCAATGGACATAAACATCCTTCAACCCTGCTTTAGCAGCCATATCTATTAAAGCATAAAGGTGTGTATTATGACTGTGCACTCCTCCGTCAGAAAGAAGACCCATAAGATGAAGCGATTTACCGTTCTCAAGGCAATTGTCTATAGCTTCACGAAATTCTTTCTTTTCGTAAAATCCGCCTTCACTGATTTCTTTACTGATCCTTGTAAGTTCCTGATAAACGATCCTTCCGGCTCCGATATTCGTATGACCGACCTCGGAATTCCCCATCTGCCCGTCAGGAAGGCCTACATCAAGACCGCTTGTTTTAACTATAGTATGAGGATGATCCTCGAAAAGCTTATCCAGGAGCGGAGTCTTCGCAGTCTTTACCGCATTGCCTTCAGCTGATTCATTTATTCCCATACCATCGAGTATGATAAGTGCTACAGGTCTCCTGGTGATTTCAGTCATTTACATCTCCTATAATCGTTCATTGTACTGTTATTGTTCAAGCCTTACATATCTGAGCGAAATCATCAGGCTTCAGCGAAGCTCCGCCGACAAGTCCTCCATCGATATCCGGCATATTGAAAAGCCCCTGAGCAGTAGAGGCCGACACACTGCCTCCGTAAAGTATTCTCATATCATTAGCTGAGCTTTTCCCGTATAATTCAGCGATCACGCCTCTTATATAAGCACAAACCTCCTGAGCCTGATCGTTGGTTGCAACTTTACCTGTTCCTATAGCCCATATCGGTTCATATGCAATAGTTATAAAACTAAGCTTTTCTTTAGCGATATCCGCGAAAGCAGCCTTTATCTGTGATCCTACATGCGAAAAAGTCTCACCGCTCTCCCTTTGTGCCAAGGATTCACCGCAACAGACTATAGGACGCAGCCCATTTTTCAAAGCGGCAGATATCTTCTTATTTACCGTAGCATCTGTCTCTGCAAAATACTCTCTTCTCTCGCTGTGTCCGATGATAACGTACTTTACTCCCATCTGTGCGAGCATCTGTGCGGATATCTCACCTGTATAAGCTCCCTTATCTTCGAAGTGGCAATTCTGTGCAGCTACCTTTATATTCGTGTACTCACATGCTTCCCGGACAGCCTCCAAAGCGGTAAAAGGAACTCCTACCGCTATCTCATTTGTCTCATCGGCAACTTTGACCTTTAGTTCCTCGATAAGTTTCACGGCCTGAGAAGGAACACCTTTATTCATCTTCCAGTTTCCTGCGGCAAAAGTCCTGCGTGGATCTTTATCCATCAGGCAATCTATGCCCGGTAATACTTTCCCCTCCAAGAATTCAAGAGACGCACCTCCGCCGGTAGATATGTGTGTGACCTCATCTGCGAAACCAAGCTGTTCGATAGCCGCAGCAGAATCCCCGCCACCGATAATTGAGATTGCGTCAGACTGTGCAACAGCTCGTGCAAGCTCGCGTGTTCCTGAAGCAAAATTTTCAAACTCGAAAACACCCATAGGTCCGTTCCACACAACGGTTCCGGCATCTTTCACCGCATTGGCAAATAATTCAATAGTCTTCTCTCCTATATCAAGACCCATCCAGTCCGAAGGAAATCCACAACAATCGACTGTCATGTATTCCGAGTCAGCAGAAAATTCCTTAGCTACAACATTATCTATCGGGAGTAGAATATTGACTCCGCGTTCCTTCGCTTTCTCCATGAGTGACGCTGCCAATTCGATCTTATCTGTTTCACAAATCGAAGTTCCTACTTCTCTGCCCATTGCTGCATCAAAAGTGTATGCCATCCCGCCGCCGATGATAAGTGTATCGACTTTTCCGAGCAGGTTCTCAATAACTCCGATCTTATCAGACACTTTCGCTCCGCCCAATATGGCAACGAAGGGGCGCTTGGGGTTCTCCAGTGCTTCACCCAGGACATCGATCTCTTTCTGGATCAGATATCCGCTTACAGCCGGCAGATAGTTTGCGATACCTGCTGTTGAAGCATGTGCTCTATGAGCAGTTCCGAAAGCATCATTGATGAAAACTTCTGCCATCGATGCCATCTGTGCTGCAAATTCAGGAGCATTTTTAGTTTCCTCCTTATGAAAACGTACATTTTCAAGCATCAGGATCTCGCCTTCTTTTAATGCAGCGGCTTTAGCTTTGGCATCTTCTCCGACAACGTCCGCAGCCATTATCACTTCTTTTCCGAGCAATTCCGATAATCTTACCGCAGCAGGTTTCATAGAAAACTTCTCTTCAGGTCCGTTCTTAGGTCTTCCGAGATGTGAAACAAGTATGATCTTTGCCTTCTTCTCAATAAGGTAACGGATAGTCGGCAATGCCGCTCTGATCCTCTTATCATCGGTTATTTCACCTGTCTTCTTGTCCAGCGGAACATTGAAATCAACTCTTGCTATAACACGCTTTCCGCACAGTTCGATATCCTCGATGTTCTTCTTAAGCATCTTAGCCATTTTACTCTCCTAATTCTCCCTGAAAGGATAAGATATTTGGACACAACAAAAGGTCCACCAATCATTGTATCCCCAAAGGAGGATTTTTTCAACATTAAGGCAGATGTCACTACACACAAAATTCATTCAAAAAAACAGTTATGTCTTTATATTTTCTTTAACCTCAGAGCTGTTTTAAATTCGATTTCCTCAAATGGTTTGATTTTCTTCAGGGTTCCATTTGCTCGCTCGGGTTTCCGTCCCATAACAAAGTTATTGGAAGGTTCAAGTCCCAAAGCATAGTCACCCGATCTCATGGATTTCCATTGAGTAAGAACAGGCAGAACCTCCGCATCATACTCAAGTCGAGCTGAAATGCCCGTATTCGGACTTAATACCTCAGCAAAAGCCATGCCTGATCCGTTTCCCTGTTGTTCATGGAAAAACACCTGTTCAGAGTACCCGTCAACAGGAGCGCTTATCTCCGTATACTTATCGATACCGCCGGCAGCTTCAGGAGTTCTTGGCGTCACTATGTCACTACCCATGAAGCGGACCTCACATCCTTCCTGAAGGAAAGGATACCCGAAATTATAATGGTATAGAACCATTATCTCTTCTTCCTCTGTTGAATTATTCATTAAGCAGTCAGTAATTGATATGCTTGAGTCTGCATCACTTATGCGGATCATCCTTCGTACAGTAAGATCGTGTCCGAAAAGAGCAGTCTCACGTATCGTGCCCGAAATAACAGCAGTTTGAATGTCCGGTCTTTCAATACAAATATCCTCTGCCTGTATCAGCGAATATCTTCCGTGCGTAGGATGATATTCACCGTTATCATCGACACAGTCAGGTCCAACATTCCTGAGCCCGCAGGTAGTGAGCATTCCCCCGGTAAAATATCTGACAAACCCTTCCTTCTGACGATCAGCAGAAGCAGGTGACACTATACCGTTTCTCGACATAAATGAAATCTTCACACCCTTATATATCAGGTGGGCTATATCCAATCCTCTGTCAGGAAGGATCATCACATCCATTCCTCCGATCGTTCTCACACTTATGAAACACATGCCCGCAGCTTTACCTTCCGCAAAGTTCCCCTTAATAACAGAAACCACATTTCCCTGCGATCCTGTGTAGGCCATAAGCTGCCTCTTATCGGATTTTAGCTCTGTCATTATAAAGTACCTCCTCGAATATCATTTATTTCTCTTTTTCAACAGTTTAGCAACAACTTTCTGGATCTCGGCTGCAGCGAAAGGAATTACGGACAGACTCAATATCACTCCCCAGTCAGCCATACTCAATGACACAGTGTGAAAGACCGGTTGCATAAAAGGCAGATATACCACAGCAACAAGCAGCACAGCAGATATCAACACAGAAATATTCAGAAACTTATTAGAAAACAAACCTATCCTGAAGACCGAGGTATGTTCCGAACGAGCAGAAAATGCTCTGATCAATTCCGCACATACCAGTGTTACAAACGCAAAAGTCCTTGCACGATCTGAAGCGCTCTGTGCTCCTCCGCCTATGAGAAAAGCTGCAAACACAGAAACAAAAATAGCTATGCTTTGCGTCAGAATTGTCCTGAGCATGCTCCTGTTGATAATACTTTCTCCGGGATCTCTTGGTTTTTCATTCATTATTCCCGGCTCGCCCTTCTCTCTTCCCAGGGCAAGTGCCGGAAAACTATCCGTAACAAGATTGAGCCATAGCAACTGTATAGGTATAAGTGGAACAAATTTAGGTCCCATGATCAGACTGGTTATGAAGATAACAAGAATCTCTCCAACATTGCACGAAAGCAGAAATCCGACGAATTTTCTGATATTACCGTATATTATCCTGCCCTCTTTAACAGCTGAAACTATTGTGGCGAAATTATCATCCGTAAGGATCATATTTGCAGTATTCTTAGCGACTTCCGTTCCGGTAATGCCCATGGCAACACCTATGTCAGCTTTCTTAAGCGCCATTGCATCGTTCACTCCATCACCGGTCATTGCAGCGATATGTCCATTTTCTCTTAACGCACTTACGATTCTGACTTTATGTTCCGGTGAGACCCGGGCATATACTGTCGTGCGTTCCACGACATCCTTAAGTTCCATGTCTGATATGCTGTCCAGTTCACGTCCGGACATGACGCTGCCCCCTCCGGCAGATAGCCCCAGATTGGCTGCGATAGCTTTAGCGGTATCCATGTAATCCCCGGTGATCATGACCGCCCTTATGCCTGCATTCTTACAGACAGCTATCGCTGCCTTTGCTTCAGGTCTTTCCGGATCGATCATTCCGGTAAGACCAATGAAAGTCATATCGCTTTCCGCCACAAGATCAACTTCACTCGGATCCTTCTTCATAGCAAATCCAAGGATCCTCAGTGCAGTACCTGCCAGAGAAGAATTAACAGACATAACAGCTTCCCGTATCTCATCATTCAGAGGCATTACGCCATTATCGGTCACTATAGAATCACATCTGCCCAGAACGATATCCGGTGCTCCTTTGGTAAAAGATATCGATCCCCCGCCGAATGGATCATCATGAAAAGTTGTCATCATCTTACGTTCTGAATCAAACGGCAGATCACCCTTTCTGGGGAACCTTTCCCTTATTTCCTCAACTGAAATACCGGATTTCTCTGCCGCGACTATTATAGCCCCTTCGGTAGGATCACCGATCAGTGATATCTCATCCTCTTCAGTCCTGATCACAGCATCTGTGCATAATGCCGCATTCTGCATCAATCTGTCAACCGGTTTCTCTCCACTGTCTGAAGCGATTATCTGAACACCATTTCCGGTCATTTCACCTTCAAATGAATATCCTCTTCCGTCAAAAAGATATTCTCTGTTATATACCCATGCAACTTTCACAGTCATTTCGTTCTGCGTAAGTGTACCTGTCTTATCAGTACATATGACATCAACAGATCCAAGTGTCTCTACAGCCAGGAGTTGTTTCATTATTGCATTCTTATCCGCAAGTCTTCGCATTCCAAGAGCAAGAACTATTGTAACGACAGCAGGCAATCCCTCAGGTATTGCAGCAACAGCCAGACTTATCGCTGTCATGAAAACTTCAAGTATCTCCCCGCCCATAATGATCCCATGGACGAAAACCACTGCACATACTGCCAGACAAAGCACTCCAAGCAATTTGCCGAGTTTGTTGAGATTTTTCTGGAGAGGTGTGCTTTCCTCCTTTATGTCTGTCAGTTTCTCAGCTATTCTGCCGATTTCCGTACTGCTGCCGGTGCCGATAACTATGCCTGTGCCTCTGCCATATGTGACAGATGTGCTCATGTAGCACATATTGAGTCTGTCTCCCAGTCCTGCGTCAGCGCTTACTGTCACACCGGCATCCTTTTCAACAGGAACCGACTCACCGGTCAGTGAAGCTTCTTCTATCTTAAGTGACGAACTCTCCGTAAGACGCATATCCGCCGGGACTATATCTCCTGCTTCAATAA
This sequence comes from Eubacteriales bacterium, assembly GCA_028708525.1. Lineage (GTDB taxonomy): Bacteria > Bacillota > Clostridia > Saccharofermentanales > UBA5734 > JAQVYV01. The sequence goes on along the minus strand of JAQVYV010000005.1, from coordinate 13,909 downwards.
CACAGATATCTCCGGGCACCACCTCTGAAGCCGGAATCGTTGTCATCTGACCATTTCTGATCACCTTAGCATTAGGAGAAGACATCTTCTTCAAAGCCTCTATAGCTTTCTCAGCTTTCCCCTCCTGCACTATCCCCAAAATCGCATTTACAAGAACAATAGCAACTATAACAAGAGCATCGACCCATTCTTTGACGAAAGCTGATACAGCACTTGCAAGAAGCAGTATGATAACCATAAAATCTTTGAACTGGTCAAGAAATTTCAGGATCAGAGGTCTTTTCTTCTTTTCAACTATTGTATTAAGTCCGTATTTCTCTCTTAGTGTTAAGATAGCCCTGTCATCCAGACCCGTAGCAGTGTCTGTATGAAATTCCGATGCGATCTCTTCCACCTTCAACGAAAATATTGCCGGAGATCCGGTCTGAGTATCCATTTTATTATGCCTCCGCTTTTCAATATATTATATGTCCTGTTTTATATTTCCGGGATGATCTCCCGAAAAACATGCATCACAATAACACTTCTCTCCTTCACATGAAATCATCCTGCTAAGAGAATCTAATTCAAGAAATCCAAGCGAATCCGCTCCGATATTGGTGCATATCTGATCAACCGAATTGGTACTGGCAGTAAGCTGATCCGCAGAAGGAATATCAGTGCCATAATAACATGGCCATCTGAAAGTAGGCGAGCTTATCCTGACATGAACTTCAAGCGCTCCCGCTTCTTTGATCATACGTACTATCCTTGCCATAGTGGTCCCGCGAACAATAGAATCATCGATCAAAACTATCCTTTTACCCTTAACACTTGCCGCAAGAACGTTTAATTTGATTCCTACACTGATCTCCCGCCGATTCTGTGTAGGTTGTATAAACGTGCGTCCAACATAATTGTTTTTAACAAAGCCTTTGCAGTAAGGTATCCCTGAAGCCTGCGAATAACCAAGCGCTGCGTCTATTCCCGAATCCGGCACCCCAATCACCAGGTCAGCATCTGCCGGATGAAGATCATAAAGAAGTTTACCTGCTTCAAGCCTTGTCCTGTAAACGCTTATGCCATCAATAAAACTATCCGGTCTTGCAAAATAAATATATTCAAATATACACTTTCTGCTGATCATGCCGCAATTAGTCCTTATTGACCTTATGCCGTGCCTGTCAGCAATAACTATTTCCCCCGGATCGACATCACGAATAAAACGGGCCCCAACCGGATCCAGCGCACAGCTTTCGGATGCAAAGACAACTGAACCATCATCCATAACACCGTAGCATAATGGTCTGTATCCGAGCGGATCACGAACAGCTATGATTTTCTTAGGGCTCATCACCAATAATGAGTATGATCCTTCCAGCTTTGGTATTACCTTACATATAGCTTCTTCGACTGTAGCAGACAAGGTTCTTTCTTTAGCTATAAGATATGCTATGATCTCTGAATCGATCGTGGTCTGAAAGATCGCCCCGCCCGATTCAAGTTGTTTTCTAAGAAAATCCGTATTGGTGAGGTTTCCGTTGTGTACTATTGAAAGTGAACCTTTGACATATTTTATTACCAGAGGTTGCGCATTTTCTCTAACACTGCTCCCGGTAGTTGAGTAGCGTACATGTCCAACAGCCATTTTCCCGGGCATCCTGTCAAGCATAGTGTCACTGAAAACTTCACCTACCAGTCCCATATCTTTATGATACGTAACATCACCATCGTTATTGACCGCTATCCCACAGCTTTCCTGTCCCCGATGCTGCAGGGAGAAAAGCCCGTAATAGGTCATTCTTGCAGCATGAACATCACTGCCGCCCATGATTCCGAAAATGCCGCACATCAGAAAGCGCCTTTGATTCTGTCCATAGCTTCGAGCGTATTTTCACGGCTTCCGAACGCGGTCAGTCTGAAATATCCCTCTCCGCAGGGACCGAATCCACTTCCCGGAGTCCCGATTATCTGAAATTCACGCATAAGATGGTCAAAGAAATCCCAGGACTTCATACCATCAGGAGTTTTGAGCCATATATACGGAGCATTCACACCGCCGAATACTGTAAATCCGGAATCGATCAATCCCTGACGAATAATTGCAGCATTACTCATATAATACTCGATATTTTCACGGATCTGCGTCCTTCCCTCAGGAGAATACACAGCAGCTGCTCCTCGTTGTGTAATATAAGGTGTCCCGTTGAATTTAGTGCTCTGTCTTCTTGCCCACATCTCATTCAACGAAGCACCTTCTCTCTTAAGGGTCCTGGGGACGACTGTATATGCGCATCTTGTTCCTGTAAATCCGGCTGTCTTGGAAAAACTTCTGAACTCAATAGCACACTCTCTGGCTCCGTCTATTTCAAATATCGAATGCGGCAGATCCTCTGAAATATATGCTTCATAAGCACTGTCATACATTATAACGGAACCGTTCTCATTCGCGAAATTTACCCATTTAGTCAATTCTTCTCTTGTTATAGCGGAACCCGTAGGGTTATTAGGAAAACACAGCCATATCACATCGGGGATCTTTCTTCCTTCACCGGGATCAGGTATCACCGGAAGGAATCCGGTCTCTTCGGTACAAGGCATATAGACAAGATCGCTCCATCTGCCTGTAGAAGGATCAAATGTTCCGGCACGCCCGGCCATAGCATTACTGTCAACATAAACAGGGTAGACAGGATCACACACAGCCATAACAGCATCGGCAGAAAACAAATCTGAGATATTAGCACAATCACACTTCGCTCCATCGCTCACAAATATCTCATCTATACCTATATCCGCTCCGCGTATAGCATAATCACCCTTAGCAATAGCTTCCCTGAGAAAAGGATACCCCAACTCAGGACCATACCCTTTGAAAGTCATCTCATTGCCCATCTCATCAACAGCTGCGTGCATTGCATCTGTAACAGCTTTACACAAAGGCCTGGTGACATCTCCGATACCAAGCCTGATTATCTTAGCTCCGGGATTTTCCTCAGAGTAAGCGGCAACTCTTCTGCCTATTTCAGAAAAAAGATAACTTCCCGGAAGTTTTGCATAATTTCTGTTTATAGCACCCGGTCTGTTCTCTGTATAAGTCCCCATTACTTGTCCTCCCCAAATAAAATACCCTTTGATTTTATCATAAGAATCAACAAATGTCAGAACTCATCCGGGTCGAAATGACCTGAAAAAACTTTGACAGCTTCACCTGTCATATATACGCTTCCGCTCACTTCATCCCACTCTATATAAAGATCCCCCCCGAGCAGATGAACGGTCACTTTTCTATCAGTATATCCATTCAGGACAGACGCTACAACACTAGCACATGCTCCTGTACCGCAGGCAAGAGTTTCGCCGCTGCCTCTTTCCCACACTCTCATAGCGATGCTGTTTCTGTCGATGACTTTAATGAACTCAACATTAGCTCCTTCCGGAAACAAAGTGTTGTTTTCTATTAGTTTTCCGACCTCAGCCACAGGAGCAGATGAAGTCTCACTAACAAATAAAACCGCATGTGGATTTCCCATCGAAACGAAAGTAGCCTTGTATTTTATTCCCCCTGCTTCGATCTCATGACCTGTCACAGGTCCCGGTCCTGACACAAGTACAGGTATCCCGGCGGGATCAAGCACAGGTCTGCCCATATCCACAGTAATGCTGTCAACTATTCTACCAGACTTATTCAACCTTAATATCTTTATTCCGCTGAGCGTATCGATCCGCACCGTTTCACCCTTAACGATCCCGTTATCACTCAGATACCTGGCAACGCATCTTATCCCGTTCCCGCACATCTTTCCACGTGATCCGTCGGCATTGTACATATCCATAAAACAATCTGCTTTATCAGATGGCCTGATCAGGATTATACCGTCACCACCGATACCGAAGTGCCGGTCACTGAGTTTCACAGCAAGCCGGGAAGGCTCATCGATCGTCTGATCGAAGCAGTCGATATAGACGTAATCATTTCCCGTTCCGTGCATTTTAACAAATTCTGTCATTTTATCTTATACCTCTTCTTCAGTTCCTCTCTTGCAGAAGCCTCAAATTCGTCAGCAATATCATCCAGTCTTGTAAAATCAGGATACTTACGCTTAAGCGCCGTAGTTATTATAAGATCAGCCATAGCAGGATTTTTCGGCAAAAAACTACCATGCATATACGTACAGAACACATTCCTGAAACGTGCACCTTCAGTCGTATCCCTGCCATTGTTGCCTGAACCGGTGATAATTTCAGCCAAAGGAACAGCACCATCCCCAAGAAATGTCCTGCCTGAATGATTCTCAAATCCAATAAGCAAGGGGTCAGCTCCCAGTCTCCGCAATTCTTCCGAAGTGCATATAAGGTTTCCGATCAGCCTTTCACCACCTGTCTCGGTTCTTATCGGTATAGCATTGAGACAATCTATCTTCTCTCCGGACTGATCTATGTAGTATTCACCCATCATCTGATAACCGCCGCAAATACAGAGAAAAACAACGCCTTCCTCCACACCCCTGAGAATCGAAGGCCTCTTTACTTCCAAAAGATCATTCCGTATCAGATTCTGCTCGAAATCCTGACCCCCACCAAGAAATACGATATCAAACGAGCAGGCATCAAAGCTTTCGCCAATTTCACATGATTCGATCTGCGCAGAAATGCCCCGCCACTCACACCGTTTGGCAAGAGCGATCATATTACCCCGGTCTCCGTAGAGATTTAGCTGCTTTGAATACAGATGACATATTTTAAGGCAATACTCTTTATCTCTGTTCATCACCCGGTCACCTACTCCCAAATACCCTTAAGTCTGAATTTCTTTTCAAGATAATTTCTCAGTTCAAGCATCGATGTGTAATTCGGGAAAATGTAAAGGCATTTACCCTTAGCACATTCAAGAAGTGCTTTATCAAAAGAAGCACTGACATCTGTATCAACTCTTACATCCCTCTCCATGATCCCTGAATATTTCAGGCGAAGCGCTATATCAAATCCTCTTGATCCACTGACATGAACAGGTAAAGGGATCTTAACTGATTCAAAATCCACGTCCCATATCCAAGATACATCAGTACCATCAGCTATTTTATCATTGAGAATAAACTGTACTCCCCCCGCATCCGAAGCATTTGAAAGAAATGTCAAGGCCCGGTCAAGTCCGACCGGGTTTTTAACGAGAACTATACAAACTTCTCTTCCTCCGACCTCAAACTTCTCCATTCGCCCAAATCCTGCACTTGTTTCAGATATGCCGAATACTGCCGCATCTGTACTTTCTCCTGAAACCAATGCAGCTGTTATAGCTGTGACCGCATTATAAACATTGTGCTCCCCCGGAACAGGAACGATTACATTCGTTTTATGGTCATCTGTGAGCAGAAGTTCATAGTAGTTGTTTCCTCTGTGTTTATAACTAAATCCTATATCAGGAAGCGGACGAGTAAATCCGCATCCGCTGCACCCATATATACCCAGATGTCCGTAGGTCCTTGCTGAATAATCGTACATAGTACCACAGAACACGCAATTTCCTGTTTCAGCAGAAGCTTGCGGTGCACCGGAAACATCGATCGTTCCACTGTCTGATATACCATAAAATGTAACATTTTCTCCGCCATCAGGGAAAAGCGAAGCAACAAGAGAATCATCTGCACACAGAATGATGCGAGCTTCACCTGCCTGTCCGATACCTTTACGGATAAGGTCCCTTGTTCGTGTAAGTTCACCGTATCTGTCCAACTGATCTCTGAACAGATTGGTTACCGCTATACAAGAGGGGTTCAGCACACCGGAATAGCGACCGAATGCTGCTTCATCGATTTCAAGTACTATTCTGGTGTCGGTTCCGTATATGGAACGATGCTCTATCAACGTTGTTATTATTCCGGATATAAGATTGGCGCCTGAAACATTGCTGATAACCTTATATCCTGCCTTCTCGTAAACAGAACACAACATTCTTGCCGTAGTAGTCTTTCCATTCGTGCCGGTTATCAAAGTCACATGTTGTCCGCTTGTAAGATATTCCGGCAAATGTTTTCCAAACCTGTATGTGATCTTTCCCGGAAAAGTTGTTGCATTAAGTCCGACAGCACGCATAAGCAGAATAATTCCCTTACCGGCAGTTGTAAGAAAACACAACCAGATCTTCTCGGCAAATTTGAGTTTTATTTCAATTCCCCCTTCTTCTGACAGTGTTTATAAATCTGTCAAAAAGAAATTCAGTGTCCATCGGTCCCGGTGAACCTTCAGGATGAAACTGAACAGTGAAAATATCTTTACCTTCATATATCAGACCCTCTACCGAGTGGTCATTAAGATTGATATGACTTACATGCGCGACATCCGGGTCCACTGATTTCTCATCTACACAGAAGCTGTGATTCTGCGATGTCACAAAACATCTGCCGAGTTCAAGGTCCTTTACTGAATGATTGGCACCTCTGTGCCCGTATTTTAACTTATATGTATCAGCTCCCATGCCCAGAGCAAGAAGTTGATGACCCAGACAGATCCCGAAGATCGGGATGCCGCTGTCATAGAAATGGCGCATCTGCCTTATTGCAGGCTCACATGCTTTAGGATCCCCGGGGCCGTTCGACAGAACTATCCCGTCCGGATCGTCAGCCAGCACATCTTCTGCGGGAGTATCCCACGGATACGTGATGACCTCGCAGCCCCTTCCGACAAGCATTCTGATGATATTGTACTTCACACCGTAATCCATCAGAGCTATCCTCAACCCTGTTCCATCGGCACGTGAGTTGATACTTTCCAAAGGCGAGCCTGCTCTCCTGTCTTTAAAAACCGGATCATCTTTCGTTATGATCATCTTCTTATCCGTGCTAACGACGGGAACTTTACTGACATAATTGAAAGCTCTGATCCTTTCAAGAAAGGTCTCCGGAGGCGTATCAAAGTCACCGGTGATCATTCCCCGCATAGTGCCCTTCTCTCTTATCGTTAGTGTAAGAAGTCTTGTATCCACTCCGCTTATCCCGGCGACACCATTGGCTTTAAGGTATTCGTCAAGATCAGAAGCGTTTCTTTCATCGTTCTCAACCCTTGTAAGACTTCGCACTATGAATGCATCAGGCCATACTCTCGCAGATTCTGCCTGATCGCTGAAAACCCCATAATTCCCTACAACAGGCGAAGCCATGACGACTCCCTGGCCTGCGCAGGACGGATCTGTCAGCAGCTCCACATATCCTGTTGAACCTGTGGTAAAAATGATCTCGGTTATAACATCGTTCGGTGCTCCGAAACGCGTTCCTTCGAAAACCTGTCCGTCTTCCAGAATCAATCTTGCTTTCATTCGTGCTCCTGTCTTGCGGACACGGTCCCGGTGAAAACAAGCAAATCATGTCCGGCTGCAGTTTCACAGGAACCGTCTCCTTTGATTTGGCGCTCCGAACAGGAATCGAACCCGTATCAACGGCTCCGGAAACCGTTGTCCTATCCGTTGGACTATCGGAGCAACAACTATTAGATTATATTGGTTTATTGAACTTTATGCAATATGGTCTATGTTCTTCATATGTGTTTCGCGCATTGTCTGTCCGGCCTTTTCAAGCTTGTCATGGATCATATCGACATTGACATTTCTCTTTATCTTAAGCGTTGTGGTCTTCACGAAATCTTCCTCTGTCAAAACAAAATACTTTATATTCTTGAAGTTCGGCATCATGTCATTTACTTCTCTGATTTTGACAGAAAGCCATTTTGCGATATCCTCATCTGAATCTGAGCCGGCTTCTTTCGATATCTTTTCTCTGTCGATATGCAGGGCGGCAACTATATCAACAGAATCTCTGCTGCTGTTTTCACCCCAGACAAGAGTCTCCTTGAGTCCCGGTATATTTGTCATAAGTGCCTCTATTTCTTCAGGAAAACACTTCTTCCCGTTTGTTAGAACGATCATTGATTTGATGCGACCTGTTATATGGATGCACCCGAACTCGTCAAGATACCCCACATCACCTGTCCTGAACCATCCGTCATCAGTCATGACTTCAGCAGTCGCTTCAGGATTCTTATAATATCCGAGCATCACATTAGGCCCTTTAGCAAGTATCTCTCCTGTCGCACCGGGAGCCGGATCCTCAGTATCTATAGCAAGCTCCACCTCAGATACCGGATTCCCTATGCTTCCGATAACATTAACAAATTCATTACAAGCAGACAGGACCGGTGAAGTCTCCGTAAGCCCGTATCCCTGAAAAAATTTGACTCCCCAGTCTGTGAAAGCCTGCACGATCTTAGGGTCGATAGCAGCAGCTCCGCTAACAGCCAGTTCCAGATTCCCGCCGAACCCGGCCAGGATCTGCTTGAAAAGTTTTCTCCTGAGGTCTATACCGATACGGAGAGAAGCTCTGGAAACCTTGACCATAGCACTGACCAGATTCTTTTTTCCTGATGCTTCAAGAGCCTCATTCACTTTATTGTATATGTTTTCAAAAAGCAGCGGTACTGCCAGTATATTGTTGATCTTCCACTCGGAAAGATTCCTGCTGATATATCTCAGTCCGTCTGTGAAACAGATCGTTGCTCCGTAGTATTGCATCATATACATGCCTACACTGTTCTCAAAGGTATGATGCAGCGGCAAAACCGACAGCGTCCTTGTACCGGCATTTACTTTAAGACAGCCTGCGACACTCGCTATGTTCGAGCAGACATTCCGTTGACTTAACATTACACCTTTGGACATTGAAGTAGTTCCCGATGTGAAAAGAAGCATTGACATCACTTCAGTATCCGTGTCTGCGTCTACATAAGATCTGTCCCCTTCGTCTATCGCGGTTCTCCCCTGTGAAACAAGATCCTGCATGTCAATGAACCTCTCGTCATCGGGTTTATCACTCGCAGCATCAGAAATATCCATACAAATAAAATATTTGATCCTGTTGTTTCTTGTTGCTATATCCGCCGCATCTTTCATGAATTTCGGACTGAATATATACGCATCCACTTCACCTCTGTCCAACAGACTTTCTACTTCGAATGCCGGAAGAAGCTTATCTATGGGAACCGAAACACCGACTCCGTTTATTATCGCTGTTCCTGCGACCGCCCATTCATATCTGTTTTCACCTAAAACGGCAATATGGCTGCCCTTCAGTCCAATCTTCAGCAAAGAAGTCCCGAAGGCTTCAATATCATCCAGGTACCGGCTGTAAGTCTTATGGATCTCATCTCCATCCGGTGTTCTTCTGAAAATATAAGCATCCAGATCCGGATGCAGGTCCCGGGTCTGCCTAAGCATTTCTATGACTGTCCTGAAGTTTCTGCTCTCAAAATATCTCTTACCTTTAACTGTCTGCATATATGCATCCTCCATAAACATGCAAATAATAGTTTGATTGTCGAAGTAATTGCAGAATATCATAAACTGTGCTATTCTGCAATAGAAAATCCCTTTGTTATAAATGTTGACACATTCTTATCAAATTGGTATCAGATAATAATGTTATGATTTATTTTAGAGCATATCATAACCGGAGAAGGATATAAGTGAACAAGAGAAGTATCAGTATGATCAAAGACGATAAAGATAGTAAAGACAGTATATACCGGAGATATCCTCTGAAGCGCGGCATAACAGGATGGTTCGGATATATAGGCGGAATGCTTCTGAGTCGTTTACTTATAAGACTCAGGGCCGAAGGAACCGAAAACATACCGAAGCATCCCCCATATGTGCTCGCACCAAATCATGTAACGTATGTAGACGGTATGTGGGTTGCTTCTTTTTTGCCTTATGGACACTTCAATGATCTGTGCTGTATGGCTGCAAAGGAACTTGAAGATTCTCACGGGCCATTCGGGAGGCTTATAGTGCGTGTAGGAAGAGGTATAGCAGCCGACAGGTTCGGAAATCCTATAAGAGCGCTTATAATAGCTAAACAGCAGCTTGACAAAGGTCAGATACTGCTATTACATCCTGAAGGAACACGTTCTTCTGATGGAGGACTTGGAGAATTCAAGGACGGTGCAGCGTATCTCTCGATGAAGGCGAATTGTCCTCTGATACCTGTTTATATCGAAGGTGGATATGATGTTTTCAACAGGCATATGAAATACCCTAGACCGTTTATAAGGCCTTTCCGCAGAAAGACAGTTACTGTACATTATGGTCAACCTCTTGACCCTGACGATTATTCTTCAGCTCATGAAATGACATCAGCACTATCCGGATCTGTCGATTCTATGCGTGAAAACACGATTCAATAATAAGCCACACTGATCGCAGATGGCAGGATACCGAAATCGATACTTTTCTTGTTAAAAGACTCTCCATCGCAGTTAACAAGCAACTCCTCTCCGTCTCCTTCCATATGACCTGAAATGACTTTATATATATGAACTGCTTTGTGCTCTGTATGGGTTCCCTTGATATATTTGGGTATCATCGACAGGATCTGCGGTATGCTTATCCGGTCAACTATGCACACATCAATGAGTCCATCATCCAATTTCGCATCAGGACAGGGATGAAACATCCCGCCGTAATATCCTCCATTAGCAAGTGCTGAAAGAACAAACTCTTTACGCTCCGAGATCTCGGTCTCTTTTCCTTCACTGTTAACGCATCTGAGAGTGTATCTGACTTTCGAATAATTTTTCCCGAAAAGACATACGAAAATCGCAAGGAAATATGACGTTCCTCCAAGAAATCTTACTTTGGCAACCATCCTCTTTGCTTTGTCTCCGACTATAGTGTCAAAACCCAGAGAAGCTACATTAACGAAATATCTTCCATCGATGTTGGCCATATCGATTTTCTTCACGCTATATTCAAATAAACGGCCAATGATCTCCGATGATCCGGAAGTACTGAAAAGAGACTTTATGAAATCGTTGCCTGTACCTGCAGGTATTACCGAAAGCAAACTTGCCGATCCGGCTAAACCGTTTGCTACTTCGTTGACCGTACCGTCACCTCCGCATGCGAAAATGATTGCCCGTTCACCGTATTCCTCTGCGAAACTTCTGGCCAACTCGGTTGCATGTAAAGGACGTTCCGTAAACGCAAAAATACAGTTACTCTGCAGTCCTTCATCTTCAAATCTCTTCTGTAACTGTTCTTTCAATTCCAAAGCTTTACGCTGCCCTGCTGTCGGATTTAAGATGAAAATAAACTTATCCGGTTTATCCTTTGGTCTCTGCCGGCTCTCCGGTCCGATATCGTTCTCCAAGCTAAGTTCAACCCCCGTCCTTCTTGTCGTTATGCAGCATATTCTTGATAGCATCTATGTTCCTGCCGGCCGCTTCTTTGACCTTCATGCTGTTCCTGGCAAGTATCTCCTTCATTTTCTCAAGTTCAACATTTCTCTTGATTTTACGGGTCGTAGTCTTAGCCATATCGTCTTCGCCGAAAATAAAGTATTTTACAGATTTGAAGGACGGCATCTTCTTATTGACTTCCTTGATAAGTTCGCTGATCCTGGTACTCATGTTGATCTCGTCTGTAACATCGCCACCTTCTGAATGTATGACATCACGGTCAAGAACTATCTTGACCCACACATCAACATCCCCATCACCTTCTGTCTCTCCCCATACAAGGGACTCTTTGATGAAATCATACTGTCCGATCAGGAACTCGATTTCCTCCGGGAAAACCTTCTTGCCGTTTTTAAGAACTATCATGGATTTCTTTCTTCCGGTGATCCTGATGCAGCCGTCCTTAGGACCTATCACCCCAACATCACCGGTATGGAACCATCCTTGCTCGTCTATCGCTTCGGCTGTCGCCTCTTCATCATTGTAATAGCCTATCATGACGATATCACCTCTGACAAGTATCTCGCCTTCCTGACCATCCTGTTCATTATCTATCGCAACTTCTACTCCCGTCAGCGGATGTCCAACTGTTCCGGGTACAAATACCTTTACATTACACCCTGCAACTACGGGTGATGTTTCAGTCAGTCCATATCCTTGGAGGATCCTTACCCCGATAGCGTCAAAGAATTCAATGATAGCAGGATCTATAGGTGCAGCTCCGCATATTCCGGTAATAAATTCACCACCGAATTTATCTGTGATATCCTTGAACAATTTCTTTCGGAGATCGATCCCGACCTTGCGAAGCAAATTTGATAATTTGATGCCTTTACGCAGCTTCTTTTCTTTACCCTGCTTCTTAACTGTTGTCCATATCTTAGTATAAAAACTTTCAAAAAGGAGCGGCACACCGATAAGGCAGTTGATTTTAAACTCCTCCATGTTCTGCTGTATATATCTCAATCCATCGCTCTCATGGATCGTAAAACCAAAATAGAATCCACCAAGAAATCCGCAAGTGTTCTCGAAAGTATGATGAAGAGGCAGTACTGACAATACTTTGGTGCCTTTAGCAAAATATTCAACTCCGGCCAGAGCTTTAATATCCGCGCAAACATTTCTGTGCGACAGCATGACTGCTTTAGAGATGCTTGTTGTTCCTGAAGTGAAAAGAAGCGACATCAATGCCTCAGGATCGATCTTAGCTTCGATATATGACTTCTCTCCGGATCCAAGCAATTTTCTTCCTTCCGACAGAAGATCCGTCATAAGCAGAAACTTACCGCCGAAATCCTCCGGAAATTTTCTGAACCGGAAGTCATTCATACAGACAAATATCTCTGCCCTTGAATCAGCTGCAGCGATCTTGATCATTGTCTCATGGAACGAAGGGTCATAGATGACAGCGTCGGCTTCCCCTCTTTCAATGAGGTTGATCACCTCATCTTCCGGCAGAAGCCTGTCCAATGGAACACTGACTCCGATACCGCAGATGATCGTAAAATGAGCCAGACACCATGCGTATGAGTTATCCCCGATCACCGCTACCCTTTTACCTGAAAGCCCTAAAGATGCCAGGGCAGTTCCCAATTGAATGCTCTCCTGGTAGAATTCTTTATATGTCTTTCTCTGTACCGCAGAAGTCGGTGTATCCTTGAATACAAAAGCATCCATATCTCCGTAGAGCTCCAGGCTCTGTGAATACATCTCCCTGATATCCGAAAACTCTCTAATATCAAAATATTGTTTACCTTTTAATATTTGCATTTGATCTCCTTGAAAAGACTTTTCAGCCTCTTCCTGCTCTCCCGGCAATAAAATCTATCGCCTCTCCCACTGTGTTCAGCCCATCCGCTTCATCGTTGGATATCCGCATAGAGAATCTGTCCTCTGCTTCAACAACTATCTCATAAAGTGCAAGTGAATCTATTCTCAGATCTGCGTCAAGTTCCATATCCTCTGAAATATCTGCTTCCGGAATATCCAGAACTGCCGCAACTATTTCTATAACAGTCTTCTTTATTTTATCTCTGTCTGTAAAGCTCATACTTATTCTCCGTTTCTTTCTGCTTTCAGTTCTGCTTTATGCAGATTTTTCAAATACCGCTGATCCTGTTCTTCAATAAAAAGCGATACACTCGTCAGTGCTCTGAGCAGCAGATTCTTTTCCGACTCATCAAGCGGCTTTGTTATTCTGTCAACCAGCAAAGTGTGAAACTTAAGATGCAGTCTGAACGCCAGCTTACCTTTCTTGGTAAGCTTTATCCTGACTATCCTTCTATCATCAGAGTCACGCTGTCTGTCAACGTATCCTTTCCTTACAAGTCTGTCGATCGCCACTGTGAGTGTGCCTGTTGTAACCGACAGTATATCCGCGGTCTCTGTCATCGTTCTGGATTCATACAGACCAATACCTTCAAGTGTATGCATTTCTGATATCGACAGATCTGCAAATCTTCCTACCTGAAGGGCTTTCTCTTCAGTAACCATTATTTCATCAAAGATGTGGACCAGCAGTTCATTGACCCTCTGATCGTAGTCATTCATTATTTTTCTCCCGTTTCACAGCAGATATTTTGATTACCTAACTATTTTACAACTTCTGACGTAGAAGTTCAATCTGATATCTCTTCAAATACCAATC
>JAQVYV010000075.1 GCA_028708525.1 Eubacteriales bacterium | reverse complement strand
AAATGTGATACGACTGAAATACAAGAGAAAGGCACTTTTCGTGTAGTGAGAATTGCGATTCTGCCTTATTTTGGAAGCGGCGGAGAAGATTCGGACGGATATTTAGTTATTCCGGACGGGAGTGGTGCTCTTATCAGATTCAATAATGGTAAAGGCTCAACAGACCGATTTTCGATGAGGATATATGGAGACGATCCTTCACTTGCTGAAGAGATGAAAAGAAACATTACATCAAGATTGGCTTTTCCGATTTTTGGGATAAGTAGAAACAAAACAGGATTGTTAGCGGTAGTCGCTGAAAGTGCTGCGAGTGCAAACCTGAATGCTCAGGTTGCAGGGCAGCGAAATCCGGTAAATACAGCCTATGCAGATTTCATTATCAGGATCAAAGATACGGTAGTTGTCGGTGAGAGTGCTGCTACACAAACAAAGCAGGTAATTAAATACGATATGATCCGGTCTTTGGAACAGAAGTTGGCAGTGGATTACTACCCGCTTGACGGCGGAAAATTTTCTTATTCAGATATCGCTGAAAAATACAGAACAGTTCTGATCGGACAGGGAGCTGCTACAATATCAGAAGAGAGTGGTATAGCACTTTCGGCTGAGTTTTTCGGTGGTATTCATACACAGAAAACTTTTCTTGGGATCCCGTATAAAGGATTTGAGGTACTGACTTCAGTTGATGATGTTCAAAACATTAAAAGCGATCTTGCACAGAATAAAATCGATAAATTCAGTTTCATGTTCAGCTATTGGAATAAGCAAGAGCTAAACGGTACAATTCAGACTAAAGTCAGTCCTGACAGAAGATTGGGAATTCTTGATGAAATGTACTATTCGTACTCTCCCTTTAGTATCACTAAAAGCAGTTTTAGATTCATCAGGTTTTTTCACTCTGCGAAAAGACTAAGCAGAGAACCGGTGTTGTTGTATGAGTATAAAAGAAGCACAAATTACCGGGATGCGAGTATTTTGCCGGGATATCTGCCGGAAATGTCAAAGCTCATAGAATCTGCACAGGCATTTATATCATCAATGAACAGGTCAGAGATAAATAAAATATATTTGTCTGATATCGGAAGTGTTCTATATACTGACTTCGATGTTAGGAATTACATGAGCAGAGATGAGCTGGCTGCAAGTGTCGAGTCCGTGTTAGGTAACATGAATGCGGAAATAATAATGGAACATCCTAACGCATATGCATTGAAATATGCTGATGGCGTGGTCGGAATACCATTCTCGCATTCGAGATATGATGTTGAAGATGAAGCAATACCTTTCTATCAGCTCGTTGTGAGCGGATTATTGCCATATGCGTCTGAGGCTGTAAATCTTAGTGGAGATCCGGATGCGATGATTTTGAAATGCCTTGAGACCGGATCAGATCCTCATTTTGTTTTGACTGCGGCGGAAAGTTCTGTTATTAAAGAGACGCCTTTAAATCGTTTGTACGGAGCGGATTATGAGAGGTGGAAAAATTTCATCACATCTGCTTTTAGTGAACTCAGGACAGCTTTTAATGAAATAGGAAGCCGTACTATCGTGTCGCATGAATTATTGGAACCGGGAGTTACAAAATCAACTTACGCAAACGGCGGAAGTGTCATTATTGATCACATAGCAGGTTCATATACGATCAATTCAGGAGATAAGAATGAGTAAAATATATAAGAAAACTAAAGATAAGAGAACGCTTTCATATGAGAGAAAAAAATCTCTGTACGGGTACGGATTTATTTTTCCGTGGATAATTGGATTTATCTTGTTTTTCCTTAGACCGCTTATATCTATTGTTAGTTTTTCTGTTTCGAAAATCAATTATCTGGATATTGGTTATGACCTTGAGTATATAGGTATAGCTCAATACTTAAGAGCTTTTCTTGAAGATCCTGACACGTTGAGGATGATGACCCAGTCTTTCTCAGATATGATAATTGATACACCTGTAATAATTATTGTCAGCTTGTGTGTTGCGGTCATCCTTAATAAAAAATTCATTGGGCGAACAGTTGCCCGAACTATTTTCTTTGTTCCTGTTATCGTTGCAAGTGGTATCGTTATCAGCATTCTCAAAGGAGATATAATGTCCAGCACGATGCTTGCGGGTCAGAAAAGTTCGGTGTTGCTTCAGGTTTCCGGATTAAGAGGTATTATGATGGAGATGGGGCTTCCTGACCAAGTCATCAAAATCATTACTGATACATCGAACGGTATTTTCGATTTGCTTTGGAAATCGGGGATACAAATTCTTCTGTTTCTTGCTGCTCTGCAAACCATTTCTCCATCTTTATACGAGGCATCAGCTATAGAAGGTGCAACTGAATGGGATAATTTCTGGAAGATCATGATCCCTATGGTATCTCCGATGATCCTGATCGCGCTCGTCTATTCAATAGTTGATAGTTTTACCGATTATAATAATCTGTTTATGAGGAAAATCACCGGGTTAACAACAAATTTGAGTATTGAGTATAGTTCAGCACTGTCACTCATCTATTTTGTTTTCGTGATGATATTTGTTATTGTCGTGTATAAAATAGTAAGTCGTTTTGTTTTCTACAGTGTTGACTAGACAAGGAGATTTTCGATGATATTAGAAAATAACGTTAAGCATTTAAGCAAAAAAATATATAAAGTAACTTTTTCTATATCAAGAGCTATTATCATAATTGGATTATGTTTTATCCTTGTATATCCGCTCTTATATATGATAAGTATGGCTTTCAGACCGGAAAGTCAGATACTTGACCCTTCTGTTATATGGATACCGCGTTCGTTGACTTTCGATAATCTGATCAATGTTGTAAGTCTTATGGAATATGGTAAAAATCTGAAAAATACTGCTCTGATATCCGTGTTCAGTTCTGTGCTTTTAGTTTTAAGTTGCAGTGTTGTTGGATACGGTTTTGCAAGATTCAAGTTTAAGGGGAGAGATATACTGTTTGGACTGGTGCTTTTTACTATAATCGTTCCCCCTCAAACTACAATAATACCTTTGTTTCTTGGGTTCAGGAGTTTCGATTTTGCATTTCTCGGGAAAATACCGGTACTGTTTGGGAAAGAACCTGTTATGACGAACCTTCTTAATACACTATGGACTATGTATCTTCCTGCAATATTTGCATCGGGGATAAGATCGGGATTATGCATTTATATATTCAGACAATTCTACAAAGGATTACCCAAAGAACTTGAAGATGCTTCAGCAGTAGACGGCTGTGGACCTGTAAAAACATTTCTGAGGGTCATGGTCCCTTTGTCTTCGTCTGCTTTTATTACAGTTTTTCTCTTTTCTTTTGTATGGTATTGGAATGACTATTACTACAGTGGAATGTTCTTTATTAATGGCAATACGGTCTCGTTAGCTTTATCTTCTCTGCAAAGTAAGTTGTTAGCTGTAAATGAGGGTTCATACGATCCTTACAGATATATAGTCAGCATGCAGGCAGGATCATTACTTGTGGTCGGACCACCACTTATCGTTTATATAGTCTTTCAGCGTTACTTTACTCAGAGCATAGAAAAAGTTGGCATAGTTGGTTAGTTCTATTAGAAAATAACTTACAATTCTTACAAATTTATAGTGAATAGTCAAACAAAGTGTAAAATTATGCTTTCTAAAATATTGACAATGTGTATAAAGGGTTGTATAATTATTTTGTAAATGTCACATCATTTGGTAAAATGCATAAATCTATATATAGAAATTTGGAACTAATATAAAATATATGAACACATAAATCTTACATTGTAAGAATTAACAGTGAGGTAGTAATGAAAAAAACGATTTGTATAGCTCTGTTCCTTGTAATGATTCTGAGTTCCTGTAACAAAGTGACAGATGAAGTGTCGCGAACTGTCAGTTCGGATACTCGGCTTTCACAGAGCGATAACAGTTCAGTCCAAACATCAGAGCAAAGTGAGAACTCGATCATTATCGGATCTGGCGATACTTCAAACAGTACATCAGCTAATTCTTCGGAATATTCAGAAGTTGTGTCATCATCGGCACAGCCATCGACAACATCTCAGAATACTGTGTCAACTTCATCCGCTGCTTCATCCGGAGGGTTCGACTGGGGTAATGCGGGAGGTACTAAATTGATCATGCTTAGTCCTTCGCACGGATCAATGACAGATACGCTTAAGCCTTTGTTTGACTGGAGTTCATATTCTGCTGACAGCTATAATTTAATACTTGAGATCAAAACATCCGGAGGTTACCAGTTGGTTGAGAAGAAAACCGGTTTGAGTGGAACAGAGTATAAACCGACCAAGGATCTTACTGCAGGTGCTTTGTATAGATGGAGGATCGAAGCGATAAAAGATGGTAAAACAAATCAGAATGATGGTACCAGAAAGGACGGAGATCTTTTTATGGCTAAAACAGATTATAAGAATCATCCGGCAAATAAGGGAATGAATTTCACTTTTAATGGTGCAGTATCTGAGCAGGTTCTTAGGAATTATTTGTCAAGATCTGTGACGATGTCGTTATTAAGTGTGCCTTCTGCGAACTATGAAAATGATGTGCGGATGGTGTTCAATACCGGAGCTAAGTATATAAGCAGGGCAACTATTCCCTGGGAAGCAGAAACTAACTATGATGAAACTATATCAAGGTATAAAGAAAAGATCGATTACTTTCATAGTATCGACCCGGAGATCGTGTTTGAGGCATGTATATTTGAGACAGTTTTCAGAAGCTGCGAACAGGTTCCTATCCCTGCATGGGTTTTCGAGGCATTTGATCAACCCGTAGTAAAACGAAATTTCAGCTACGAGAAAATGCTTTTCACAAGCAGGAAATACGAAAATCACTGGGGAGACGGAGCTTCAGTTCCTGATATAACAAAGCTGGAGACACAGATGTACTTCTATTATCGCGGCTGCAGATATATTGACGCAGGATTTGAAGGGATCCATTGGGGACAGGTGATGCTGATGGGAGAACAAGATACAGGGCATCAGAGTTATCATAAACTCCTGACAATGATCAGAGAATATGCAGCAACACATGCAAGAAGAAAGTTTGTTTTTAACAACGCACATACACATGGAATGCTGGGGCCGGATAATGTGCTGCTCTTCGATTTCCATGCATTCCCGATGAGAAACAGAACAAAGCCCGGATCTGTTGCTCATGCTCCGTCTGAAGGGAATCCACAGGAAACTATTCTTGAGAAGAATTACTTGGATGCTATATATGGTAAAAGCCTCGGAGGTAAAACTTACAGTGGCTGGACTTGCTCTTCATTACCCTATTTTGTTGAAGTAGACAATTTCAGCGGGATAATGGCCGGACAAGAGAATAAGCCTAACATAGATTTCTGGCCATGGGGGATGGATGAGATAAGCTGGTTTGTTAATCAACCGGATTCTTACAGAGCTCAATGGATCGATTACGCATACGGATGGTTGAGAACTAACGATCCTGTAGGGTATTTCTGTGTAACAGGGAGCAGACCTGCTTACGTGATCGATGAAGGCAGAATAACATGGTATTACGCCAACAGTAAGGATTATGGTTCAGGATATTGGGGAGATGAGGAAGCTATCAGAAATACCTGGATCAAATATAAATAGAAACAAACAGTATGAAGGAGGAGAAAATGAAAAAGACAAAAGTATTATCGGTCTTGATTTCGGTATTGTTGGTGATATCTGTCATTCAGACAGCACCAATAATGGGAGTTTATGGTGTAGAACCAGATGTTTTTACAGACAGTCTGAGTAATCTTGATAACGTTTGGGATTACAATACTCGCACTGTATCAACCTTCCAGCTCGATAATGTAGGTGGAGACAGGACTGTGGTGATCGACTATAACGCGTTCAATACACTGAAGGACAGCGGCGGAACCATGGTAGCCAGACCTTCTCTTGTTTGGAAGGTCAACGGGGGAGCCAAAGTTGAAGTAATGGCATATTATTGGAACACCTCATATAACTATACTTTGTCATGGTCCGCGAACGGATATGACTATACTGTTATAGACCCGGGAAGCATGCAGATAGATCTTATAAGCTCAGAGAACGCAGCTGCAAAGGGCGTCGGAGATGAGTATATTTCAACTACTGAAACAACTCGTCTTTATACTATAGATCAGATCGACGCTTCAGCAAGGTTCTTTAAAGTAACCTGGCCTCAGATCGACGCCAGCTACAAAGCACAGATTTCAATGATCAGAATGACAGGCGGCACAGAAAACGCTATAGATATGACCTATGATAAAGAAGTTTTGATGAGCAACGACCAAACAGCCGATACAGCTGATATGGCCGCTTACTCTCAATCATTCGACTTTGATCAGACAGTTGACGGGAATCCTGTCCTTATGGTGAGCTGGGGATATCTGAGCGGCAAAGCATCAGTCGAAAAACCTTATATCGTTTATGAAGCGGATCATTCGAAGTCGTTCATGGCGTCATTCAGGGCCCATGAATCATTTTTCCATATGAATTCTGAAATAAACTTCTACTCTTCCGAAAGCCTAAGCGGACCCTGGACACAGGTATATCCTTCCAGACAGCGTGTAAACAGTACAACAGACGTAAATGTTGCGCATCTGAACTATACCGTGGCCGATCTTCCTGAAGGCGGACGTTATGTTAAAATAGAGTATCCTTTTGATAAAGATCTATCAGCTGTACCGTGGGGAGACGGAACACCCGGAACACCGGGAAGTCCGCTTACCTATTTGGTTTCATTTTACAAAGCAAGCTATACTGAATATGTAGTACCTCCGATAACTGATATCGAAGCAGATACTGTATCAGATTTTCAGGGCAATCAGGAAAGCGACACAACAGTATGGTATGACTACACAAAGAATATATTTGATTATAATCAGAAAGTAGCAGGAGTACCTTTTCTTGGACTTGATTGGTATGCTGTAAACGGAAAGGAAACTCTTCCGGAAATATTTGTTATCTATAAAGTAAAAGCAGGTTCACCGTTTAAGCTTACTTATGTTCGTCATGCGCGTTTTATCAATTTAGATTTAAATATTAAAATATTCACATCGGCAGATGCTTCTGTATGGGAAGAAAGAACAGATATGATATTCAGTTCAGAGCCTTCAGAAGCAGCACCCGGGTTCAACAATGAGATGCTTATAACCGAGGCAATACCTGCTACACATAAATTTGCTAAAGTAGTGTACCCCAATACTAAAGATTACTCAGGAACGCCTGATCCGGTCGAAGGAGATACTATCGGTGACCCTATAACATACGGAGTCGGCATTATTTCGGCAAAGTATAACGTTACCGATGAATCACCGGAAATGGATGATCTGACGACAGTTACATTTGAGGGTGATGAAGCAGCTGATACTGCAAAATGGGCAGATTACGCTAAAAACACTTTCGATTTCGTTCAAGCTCTTGAAGGCTTGCCATTCCTATCCTTGAGATATGATTTTGTCTTCGAGAAAGAAACTCTTCCGGAAGCTTATGTTGTATATAAAACAGCACCGGGTTCACCTTTCGTAATAAATTCTATTACACATAGAAAGATGCTCGATATGGGAAAGAAATTTTTAGTATATACATCAGAAGATATGGCAGCATGGACAGAAGTTACTGAATTGGACTACGAGTATGCGGCAAAATCAAATGACTGGTATGATGAAGAATTTACTATCCAGAATATACCTGAAACACATCAGTATGTGAAGATAGTATGGCCGAATGAAAAGGACTATACCGGAACACAGAACCCTTCAAGAGAAGAAGTATTCGGTGACCCTATACAT
>JAQVYV010000074.1 GCA_028708525.1 Eubacteriales bacterium | reverse complement strand
GGAAAAATCACAAATGCATATAAATATTCTCCGGCGTAGAAATCGACTTAGTCGGGCACACTTCAAAGCATTTGCCACAGTTGATACACTTCTCCGGATCGATCACAGCAAGATTGTTATCCATATGGATAGCCAGAGTAGGACAGACCTTTACGCATCTCTGACAGGCAATACAGCCGACTTTGCAATGCTTGCGGGTCTCACCGCCCGGCCAGTGGTTCCGGCACTCGACTTTATACGTCTTATGATCCTTAGGGATCATGAATATAAGCTTCTTAGGACAGGCAGGAACACACTTCTCACATGATTTACATTTCAGCTCATTGATAACAGCGATCCCTCCGACGATATCTATTGCATCAAACTGACATGCTTCAACACAATCACCAAACCCGATGCACCCGTAAGTGCAAGAATTGGGTCCGGAAAAAACAGCATGAGCAGAAGCACAGGTCTTAGTGCCGGTGTACTCATAACGCTTCGACGTATTTTCATTCGTCCCTTTGCACATGACATGGGCCACAGGAGGCTGCGACGCCTGCGCCTCAACCCCGAGGATCTTACCAAGAGTAATCGGAAGTGACGGCCCACCCACGGGGCATTTTCCCATATCCTGTCCGCCGGACGCAAGCCACTTGGCATAACCCTCACACCCTGTGAATCCGCACGCCCCGCAGTTAGCCTGAGGAAGAGCGGACATGACCTCGACCTGAAGCTCATCTGTCTTAACGCTGAAAAGCCTGGATATAAGGGCGATAAGCAGCCCCATGACCAAAGCGATGCCACCAAGAATCGCAACGGGGATGAGAATCTCCCGAAACGAAAACGATGAAAGTACAATCAAAATATTAATAGGCATTTACGATTCTCCATAAAATTATTATGCAAAAAGCTTCTCAATTATCCCCTTAAACCCCATGAACGAAACAGAAACGATCGACGCGGCAATAAGAGTTATAGGCAGTCCTCTTAGAAATTTCGGAACATCAGCCTTCTCAAGTCTGGCTCTTACTCCGGCAAAAAGAACCATTGCGAGCATGAATCCTATACCTGCACCAACACCATTGACAACAGAACCCCAAAACGAAAGAGAGTTACTGATGTTGAGCAGGACCACGCCGAGGACCGCGCAATTTGTTGTGATCAGAGGAAGATATACACCAAGTGCATCATACAAAGGAGGCAGAAGCTTCTTGATGATAGTTTCAATGCTCTGAACGAGAGCAGCTATAACGAGTATGAAAACGATCGTTCTCAGATATTCCAGACCGTTAGGAACGAGAAGAAAAGTGTTGATCGGATATGTTATGGCTGATGACATTCCCATAACCAGAATAACAGCCATGCTCATTCCCATAGCCGTGTTGAGTTTCTTAGATACGCCAAGAAACGGACAGATCCCAAGAAACTTCGAGAGAACAAAATTATCTACAAAGATAACACTGAATAAAATAATAAACATCTCTTTCATAATATTCTGTCGTTAACCTTCCTTCTCACTGCAATTATCTGCGGCTTCACATCCTTTGCACATACCGCAGCTTATCTTTAACTCCTTACGTGCGGCATTCTTATCGAGCTTCTGTGTAAGCTTCTGTGACAAAGCGATCAAGATCCCGAAAACGAAAAATCCGCCGGGAGGGAGTATAAATATCAATATGGGTTCGATCACACCTCCGCTCCGAAGAACCGGCAGTGACAGATCGAAAAACGAACCATTCCCCAAAATCTCCCTGATACTACCCATAAGAACGAGAGCGGCAGTAAACCCTGCTCCCATCCCCAAAGCATCGATCATGCTGGGTAAAACAGAATTCTTACTGGCGAACATCTCCGCTCTCGCAAGGATTATGCAGTTAACAACGATCAGAGGGATGAATATACCAAGAGATCTGTCAAGATCCTGCAAATAAGCTTTCATAAGCATCTGCACGATCGATACGAAGCCTGCTATTATGACTATAAAAGAAGGTATCCTAACTTTGTTCGGTATAACATTACGAAGCAGTGAAATAACAATGTTAGAACCCAGAAGAACAAATGTAGCAGCAAGCCCCATTCCAAGTCCGTTCTTTCCGGTCGTAGTAACGGCAAGAGCAGGGCATGTACCAAGGACAAGACGCAGAACAGGGTTTTCCGCCAGAATACCTTTAGTAAAATTCTTAAGAGGTGTCAGTTTCTTATCGCTCATTGTGAGTCTCCTCCTGCCAATATCGTATCCATATTGTCAGACGCGAAATCCAAAGCGCGGTTCACGGCGTTAACGACAGCACGGCTGGATAACGTAGCCCCTGTCAGTGCGTCTATATGTGTCATATCAGAATCTTCTGTCTTCAAAGAAAACTTCACACCCGGAGTCTTCCCGATAAATCTGCCCATAAAACTTTCTTCAGTGATCTTGGTCCCGAGTCCGGGAGTCTCAGTGTTGGAGACGACTTCCAGACCAACTATTTCGAGTTCAGGGCTTATTCCTGTCATTACTTTAACATCTCCGCCATATCCTGCAGCCAGCGTTTCAAGCACGACACCAATGACCTTCCCATCTTCATCAAGAGCATCGAAAACTGTAACTACACGCTTGTCATCATGGTCTTTCAATAACTCTGCTGAACGATCCGTGAAAGTTACGGCATCTTCGAAAACGTGTTCATGGGATATCTCGGCCTCTTCGACCTGATGCTGAGATATAACAGGTTCTGTGAACTGATCAACTCCTGCAAGAAGCGCTGTCACGATGATAGTGATGGCAAACAAAATAAATGCTGAAACTATACCTAATTCCTTAAATTCACGCTTTCTGTTTTGCATGCTTCTTACCTCCTCCAAAGGGTACCGGGATAGTAAGCTTGTCAATATGAGGGGTAACGATATTCATTATCAATATCGAGAAAGCAACTCCCTCAGGCAGGTTCCCGTATATCCTTATCAGTCCGGTGATAAGACCGCACCCAAGTCCGAAAATGATTTTCCCCGGATTTGTCAGCGGACTTGTGACATAATCGGTCGCCATGAAAAAGGCACCGAGTATCAGTCCTCCTGAAATCAGATGGTACATGGGATCGCCACCTGAAAGCAATACTATTATCACGGTTCCAATGCAAAAAGAAATCGGGATCCATATCTTTATCAATCCTCTTGCTATCAGGTAGATCCCGCCAAGCAGAAGAGCAATGACTGACACTTCGCCGAGACTGCCGGCTCTGTTTCCCAGGAATAATTCCAGGTAGGTAGGAAGTTCGGTTGAACCGGAAGCAAGCATCCCCAAAGGTGTTGCAGAAGATATAAGATCAGCTCCGGATACCGAGTCGGCAAAATTACTAAGAGCGGCACCGGGTGCGGAAGCTATTTTCCAGCTGCCGATCTGAACGGGAAAAGAAACAGCCAGCACTATCCTGGCAAGAATTGCTGGATTCACAAAGTTGTTACCGATCCCGCCAAACATCTGCTTTGCAACAACTATCGCAACAAATGCTCCCAAAACACATATCCAAAGCGGGGTGGCAGGAGACAAAGTAAATGCCAGAAGCAATCCTGTCACGACAGCAGATAAGTCAGTGATGGTATTGTCACGTTTCATTATCTTCCTTGAAATATACTCAAATATCACACAAGAAGCTATCGTTACAGACACAACAACAAGAACTCTGAGCCCGAAAAAATAAGTGGAGACTCCTAACGCGGGTATCAAAGCCGCTATGACATTGAGCATGACCCGTCCGGTCGTTCCGAATGCTCTTATATGAGGTGAGGACGAAACCTTTAAATTCATAAAATGACCTTCCTGAAAAAATCTGTCTATCTACTGTTCGCCTTTAACGGCAGCCTTCTTCTTAGCCTCAGAGTCCCGCAGGAGCTGCTTACCCATCCTGATACCTTGCACAAGATATCTCTTAGCCGGACAGATATACGAACAGCACCCGCACTCGATGCAGTCCATCGTATTGAACCTGACAAGATCCTCAAGATCCTTTGCTCTCGCAGCAGCATCGATGCCGGTAGGCATGAGGTTCATTGGGCAGACATCGATACACTTCGAGCATCTTATACAAGGAGACTCCTCCGGGATAGCAGCGTCATTTGCATCAAATAACAGTATAGCGTTGTTCGCCTTTAAAATCCCAACATTGTCTCTGTCCATGGCAACTCCCATCATAGGACCGCCCATTATTACTTTAGCTGGAGATTGTTTAACGCCCCCTATCTGATCGACGATATCCATTATGAAAGAACCTATCGGAGCAGTTACATTGCACGGTCTTGCTACTGCACTTCCGTCAATCGTTAAATGCTTACGAACCAGAGGCATCCCTGTTTTAAGGTATCTGGCCACATATCTGACTGTAGCAACATTCAGTACCATAACGTGCACATCATGAGGAAGTCCGCCTGTCGGGACCTTTCGGCCTGTTGTGTTGAATATGAGAGGCTTTTCAGCTCCCTGCGGGTAGATCGTCTTTAGCAGTTTCACCCTGATGCTGTCACTTGCCCCGGATTTTCCGATTTGGAATCTGAGAAGTCCGGCTGCATCTTTCTTATTATCTTCTATTCCAATTACAGTCTTCGGGATACCAAGCCAATTCATCGTGCTGATGATTCCTTCAATGATCTCATCGGCATGCTCAAGTATATGTCTGTAATCTGCTGTTATGAAGGGTTCACATTCAGCAGCATTGATCACGAGTATATCGGGTTCCTTACCGGGCGGTGGAGACATTTTAACGTGCGTAGGAAAGCTTGCCCCGCCAAGCCCGACCAGACCGGATTCGCGGATAGCTTTGATGAAATCTGCGCGACTCTCAATGACCGGTGGCTTTACGGAATCATGTATAGTGTTAAGACCGTCTGACTCTATCTCTACGACCTCGACTGATGAGCCTGAACTTGAAACGACCTTCTTAACTGCAGTGACCTTGCCTGAAATGCTTGCGTGTATAGGTGCACTCATAAAAGCCGGTGAGTCACCGATCTTCTGCCCGACTGAAACCTGATCTCCAACTGACGCACAGGGCGCACAAGGGGCACCGATATGCATCGACATCGGTATCTGAACTTTCGCAAAGGACTCAAGTCTGATGGTGGGCAGTTCAGAAGTATTCTTGCTCGCATCAGGATGTACGCCTCTGCGCATTATTAGGTTATGGATCATATTATGTTTATGCCTCCGATTGTATGAGCTTTGTTAAAGGCTTAAAATTCGCTAATATAATAACATAAATGGAGAGGATGTGGTATAGGGTTTATACCTCTGCTTTCCCCTCCATCTTCCGATTCCTGAAATACAAAGCAATGTCTGCAATCACCATGACAGCATTCAGGAAGTATAAATAGATGACAGGATCAGAAGGATCTCTCAGGAGCTTGCTGGTTATTCCGGATAAATAGCCAACAAAAATCACGAAACTGAAGATAACACTTTTCCCGCCGGTCTTGCGAGATTTCCACGATTTATATACCGAGATCGGCCAGGCTGCGCCAAAACAAATGAGCATTGCAGCTTCAAAAAAACTTCCTGATATTATTTGAATACCTAAAAACATACTTGCTCCTCCTCCTCTTTCAGACGCATTATACAATAACACTGAACTTTTGTGCTAAAATAAACAGTAAAGGAGGCGGGATCAATGAACAATATAATATATGACACAGAATTCTTCGAAATGGATCTCGGTTTCGCCTACAGATTTCTGGATAAACACAGTACGCTTAGCGAAGAACACTCACATAATTTCTACGAGTACTTTTTCATTACATCAGGAACGATAAGGCATGTAGCTAATGGGAAAGAGAACGTTCTGAGCCTTGGAGATCTGGTTTTTATAAGACCATCAGACACACACCAATATATTTTTATTGAAAAATCCAACTTTGAAATGATCAATATAAGCTTCTCGAACGAAGTTTTCGATTTGTTGTGCGCTTATCTTGGCGATACCGTTCGCAAGACGCTGCTTTCTCCTGAATACCCACCGCTGCTCCATTTATCAGCCTTTAAAGAAACATCGCTTTTCAAAGAACACGAGTTTCTGAATTTTTACAAAGGAGACAGACAGTACCTGAAGACAAGGTTGAAGTTTCTGCTGATCGAGATAATGGAAATATTTATCAAATACCCGACAGACCAGGAGAAGACAGAGGAACGAGAGCACCTGGAAGTCTTGCTGCAAGGAATGAATACACAGAAGAACATCGAAGAAGGTCTTCCCGCTCTTATCAAAGTAACAGGGTTCAGTCACGGGCATTTATGCCGTCTGATGAAGAATCTTCTGGGAACGACCCCTACGGAATACATTATGGATCTTCGAATGGTGTATGCGGCCAATCTTCTGGTTAACTCAGATATGGATATCCTTACGATTTCGAATAAGATCGGGATATCGAGCCTCAGCTATTTTATCGGGTCTTTTAAGACGAAATATAACACAACACCGCACCAATACAGAAAGAGATACGCGAAATCAAGAGACAGATGGCAATAGCTCAATTTGTAAGACGGTTCGCGACATCCACCAGCCGGGAAGTCGAGTATTCGAAGAACTCCTTGTATGCGCTGCAATAGCGGTTGACTGTTGGTTTTGATACGTCAGGCCTTTCGCGGTCTCTTCTGCAGCCATTCCTGCAAAGAGAGAGATATTCGCATCTTTTACAGTCATCAGGCATATCGTATGAAGCGCAGACAAATTCTTCCGCCACGGGGCCTGTAAGTATTTCAGTCAAGGAGTTCTCGAAGATATTACCCAGTTTCCATTTATCGAGGACATAGAAATCACAGGGAAAAACGCTTCCGTCTGCTTCGACAACGCCGTATGCAACACATCTACCACTCATGCTGCAAGACTCCGGAGGTCGTCCGCGGAGCATCTGTACCCAATTGTCAAAATGCCTGACACTCATGTATCTGCCGTTGACCAGATCCGTATACCACAAATCAAAGAATGTTTTAAGAAAGTGAGCATATCGTTCCGGGGTGAGTGAGAAGCCTTTGCTTCCGTTCTTAGTATCAAAGTCGTCTATGCAAGGTATGAACTGGATGAATCTATAACCTTTTTCTCTGAAAAACTTATAAACATGCTCTGCTCTTCTGGCTAATTCGTTTGTGACAACACACAGGATGTTATACTCAGTCTTGTGCTTGTCCATCAGCTCTGCTGAGCGTATCACGCGCGCGAAAGTTCCTTTCCCTTCAGTATCGACACGGTTTAGATCATGTATATCCTTACTTCCGTCCAGTGAAAGGCCTATGAGGAAATCGTTCTGAGTGAAAAAATCACACCATTCATCGTCGAGCACAATACCGTTTGTCTGAAGTGAATTGAATATTGGGATATTTCTTAGATTATACTTCTTCTGCAGACTGATGAGTTTCCGGTAAAAATCAAGTCCTGCAAGAGTTGGCTCACCACCCTGAAAGGCGAACGAACATTGTTCTTCAGACTCGGAAAGCGCTTTCTGTACAAGTAACTCAAGTGTTTCGTGTGTCATCATTCCGTAATTGGTTATTTCCCTGCTGGTTGTAACGTCTTTATAAAAACAATAATTACATCTCAACTGACAGCTTCCTGAAGCGGGTTTGATTAGTAGACTGATCGATTTCATCTTTGACTCCCGTGAAGTTATTCTATTTGCTTGTTTTATACTATATCACATGAACCTGTTGTTTTGGCCATTAGTTGTTAGATGTGCACATAAATAATGCTATATATTTGTTATGTTTTTGCAGTATGTTAATATACAGCACAAATCTGTTAAGATAAAGCAAGTTTTTCCGGAAAAAAGAGAATATCATTATCCTGCAA
>JAQVYV010000073.1 GCA_028708525.1 Eubacteriales bacterium | reverse complement strand
TTTTCATTCATCCACACATCGATCTGATCAGAATACAGTGAATAACTCTGAAGCCAGTTGATGGCAGGGAAATGCCTGCGATATGCCAGTTTAGAATCAAGCCCCCAGAAAACTTTTACTATTCTGAGCGTTGCTTGAGCAACAGGGTCCGAAAGATCACCACCCGGCGGAGACACGGCTCCGATAGCTGTCAGAACTCCGGTCCTGTCATCCTGTCCCAAACATTTAACATAACCCGCTCTCTCATAAAAGTGCGCAAGCCTCGAACCAAGGTACGCAGGATATCCCTCTTCACCCGGCATTTCTTCAAGCCTGCCTGACATTTCTCTTAAAGCCTCAGCCCAGCGGGATGTTGAATCAGCCATGATAGAAACACTATATCCCATGTCCCTGAAATACTCAGCAATAGAAATACCTGTATATATCGAAGCTTCTCTGGCTGCAACAGGCATATCCGAAGTATTAGCGATAAGGATAGTACGCTTCATCAGTGGTTCTCCTGATTTCGGGTCTATCAGTTCAGGAAACTCTCTGAGTACATCAGTCATCTCATTGCCACGTTCTCCGCAACCGATATATACTACGATGTCCGTTTCTGACCATTTGGCAAGCTGATGCTGTATAACAGTTTTCCCCGAACCGAAAGGCCCCGGAACTGCAGCTGTCCCCCCAAGCGCAACAGGGAAAAAAGTATCAATAGCTCTCTGTCCTGTTATCATTGGCTTCTTCGGGGATAATTTCTCCTTATACGGCCTTCCGAGTCTCACAGGCCACTTCTGAAGCATCATGATCTCTATTCTGCCGGTGCCATCCTCCGCTTCAACTACAGCCACTGTATCTGTTATTGTGAAATCGCCACTTTCTATAGAGATAACAGTACCGCTTACGCCATCAGGTATCATTATCCTGTGCTCAACAAGTGTTGTTTCCTGAACAGTACCGATTATATCTCCGGCAGTAACATATTCGCCCGGTGATCTCACTGCTTTAAATTCCCAAACAGCTTCCCTGTCAAGCGAATCGACCTGTATACCTCTGGTGATATTATTTCCAACCATAGCGACCATTTTCTCAAGTGGTCTTTGTATCCCGTCGAAAATCTGACTCATTATTCCCGGAGCGAGTTCAACTGAGAGAGGATATCCTGTCGTCGTGACCGGTTCACCCGGTCCAAGTCCCGCAGTCTCTTCATACACTTGTATAGATGCACGGTCACCATGCATTTCGATGATCTCACCGATCAGATTAGCATCAGATACTCTGACAACATCGAAAAGCTTCGTATCTCTCATTCCGTCTGCAACGACAAGAGGTCCCGATATTTTGATTATTCTGCCCCTGGTCTTTGTGTCCATATCCTATATCTCCTTGCCTAGATTATACTTCTTATGTTAAATCTCAGTCGTCAAAACCAAGAATATCTATTCCCACTGCTTTCTTAACAGAATCTTTGACTTGCTGCATCCCCATACCTGTTGACCCTTTTATTGACGGCACAGGAACGATCGCAGGAAGTTCTTTCTCTCTGTAAAAAGCTATTCTTTCTTTAACCAGTTCAGCCGCAGGCTCGGTTATAAATATCGCTGCATATGAATTTTCAGCCAGTTCGTCCAGCAGTGCAGCTACAGTATCAGCAGTCTCTGCAGGGAAAACATCGATCCCTAATGCATTAAATGCAAGAATGCTATCCTGGTCACCTATGGCAGCGACTTTATATTTTCCGATATCTTTCATTCTACACCTGTTTCCTCAGTTCAGAGAGTATTCCTCATCATATCCGCAGCCAGTGTCATGGGTACTTTATTCCTTACACATGTTAATGCTATGTTGATGTTTTTAGCCTGCATCTCTTTACGCAGAAGAAAAGCAATGATGATCTCAGGTCCGAAAAGAATATATCTGGTTTTCTCAACCATGGATATTATATGATCATCAACTGCCTTCCCAAATTCCAGTGCAGTATTTCCTGTTCCGTATTTATCAGTAAAATTCACCAGATCACCACACGGTTTTCTGAAAGCTTCCTTTATTCTGTCATTTGACTCACTGTATAATCCATATATATCAGACAAAGAAACATCCCCGCCTTCAACACAGACATACCTTATCCTTGAAGGATCGGCCTTCATAGCCCTCAGACGCAGAAGTATACCCAGGTTCGTACTGTCAGCCATATAAGCTATATACTCGTGAAAGAATCTATTCCGAAGTAAATCATCATACACGACAAGCTGCCGGTAATAATGGATATCGATCGTTGTATCTATGTCTCCAGGATCAGATGTACGGGTATAAGCTTTAAGAGCTTTGACCAATGCGGTATTCAGATTTTCATTATCCTTAAAAGTACCTGTATTTCTAATGATATCAAACATAACTCCCGGATCATAATTGCCCGGATACAGAAAATTTAAGAAAACCTCTTCATCACTGATCCCCGCTCCAACTGATTTCACAAAATCCACAGTCGACAAAACAATGTCCTCGCTATCCTGATCTGTTTTATCTTTTCCGCCTGACAAATAAGTGTTTCCGGGCACAAAAGATTTCAATATGACTTTCAGATTGTGAAAATCATTGAAGCACATAAGAGCTTTGATATATTCCTTATTTGGTATAAGTTTAAGAGCAAGCTCATAGTTTTCAATAAGATCATTGCGAACTGATTTCTCAACATTTCCTGATGATGGAAATCCATTTTCTGTCAATATCCTGAATATTTCTCCCGGATCATCAGCATCAAACAGTCTGTTAACAATATTTCTGCTGAGCAAGGTGTTTTCAAGCGACCTGAAACGACCGGTGCAATAAGCATAGTCCTCTTCGTTAGTTACTATTCTTTTCACTCTTACTTTATTTCTTCCAAACACACTCATACATGCTCGCTTTATCATTGAACGTTCTTAAATAATTCATTAGCTGCAATCTTTACAAGCTTCGACCTGTTCTGTCTGACCAACATCTCAAATGTCATATTTATTTCGATCTGTTCAGCATAGATCACCAATCCACCTTTGAAATCACCGGGGATATCATCTACTGAAAAATCGAGTTCAGAACCTTCACATAAAGATTTACCTATATCTGTATCCGCTTCGGAGAATCTTACACGCTCTTTTCCTTTGATGTTCTTCTTTAGAATATCAAAATAAAGTTCTTTCTTCTTCTCGTACTCAATATTACAGAGGATATCAACAGCTTCATCGATAACTTTGTCGATCAACTCCTGCTTAGCAGAAAGTACTATCTTTCTTGCTTCAGACATAGCATATGAACGTTCTCTTAAAATCAATGCTTCCTTTTCTCTGTTATCAGAAACTGCGGAAGCTGCCATAAAATCTTCAGCGTCCTTGTCAGCTGCTGCCAACAACTCCTGCGCTTGCCTTGAAGCTGACTGTTCTATCTCTGTTACTTGCTCAGCAGCCTGAGACAGTATCCTCTCTTTAATTGATTCAAGCCCCTTCACATTCTCCTCCAATACCATAAATGAACAACTCTTCAACCGACTTTGATCGATAATATGGTCAATACGGAAGCAAGCAGCGCAAGAATAGCATATGTCTCTACCATTGCTGACATAACGATCGCTTTAGTTAGCTCCTCAGGTCTTTTAGCTACAAGTGAACCGCCGGCTGCAGAAACACGGCCCTGATAATATGCTGAATAATAACCGACTATCATTATCGGCAGGCAAGCAGCAAAAAACTGCCATCCCTGTGCTGTTGTGACTGCTGATGCATTGCCGCTTAGAAAACCTCCCTGATTCATTACCATGAACCATGTGAGAAGTCCGTATATCCCCTGGGTACCCGGAAGTGCTTGCAGCAGCAAAACTTTTCCGAATTTAGAAGGATCTTCGGACACAACTCCGGCAGCTGCTTCACCTACCAGTCCTACACCCCTCGCAGAACCTATTCCTGCCATTGCTGCTGCAAGTGCCGCACCAATAAACGCGATAACCGGTCCGGTGAAAATCTTCTCAAGTGCTTGTACAAATTCCATATCGCTCTCCTCCGATCATTAATAAACTGATCAATTATTACTGATTTTAATATACTTCATTTTAACAGACAAAGGATCCCATGCTCTTCCTCCGCCTTCATAAAATTTACTGAAAAATTCGACATACTGAAGTCGGCTTGTATGCACATAGCAACCAAGAGTACTGATAGCAAGGTTAAGCATATGCCCAACTAATCCAACAACAATAAAAAGAATTATACCAGTGAATCCAAATCCCAAAATACTGCCCAGCTTGTTTACAACCATTCCAATGACCGCTGTAGCAAGTGACAATGCTAAAATTCTTGTATAAGAAAGCGCGTCACTCACATACGAAGTTATATCGTATAACCCGATAATACCTTTGAGTATTCTCAATACGGGATTCCCGGAATCACGACCTCCAAACAAAACAATTACTCCAAATCCTGTAATAACCATATATTTGCCAATATCAGCAAGCACCGGCAAATTCAACGCGGGACCGCCCAGAAGAAGCCCGACGCCGGTAAGTGCTATGATCCAGGAAAAAACATCGAAAACCGCATCCTTCCATTTACCTGTGATGATCAAAATGTATGCTTTAGTCAGCATTCCCGCAAACAAGTGCAGAACGCCAAATAACACTGACCAGATCATAAGTCTTGTAGGATCCTCGATCGGGTTGAACCATATCGTCGGAAATGAGAACCTTCCTGATGAAAGAGCAGTGATCATATCACCAAAGAATCCTCCGAAAAGAAATCCCCAAACGATTGCAGCAAGACTTCCCTGAAATATGAACATTGCCATGCTTCTCATGCTTCCGGTAACCTTTAACTTCCATATGAGCAACGCACATCCTGCAGCAAGAATCAAACCGTATCCGGCATCGCTGAGCATCATGCTGAAAAACAACAGAAAAAATGGTGCCATAATGGGGTTAGGGTCGATATCTCTTACTGAAGGCGGGCTGAACATATCGGTTACGACTTCATACGGCTTTACCAAAGGGTGATTCTTAAGTAAAATCGGGTATTCGTCTTCAGTTTTAGCCTTTCTGCTTTGAAATGCAATTATGAACTCAGAACGAAGTGCTTTCTCAACAGATTCCGTTAAATGCGATGGTATCCATCCCTGAAGAATGAATGTATAGTCTGTATCAAGAATCATAGACTGTGACGTTGATTTGTCAAAAAGAACTGATGCATGGTCATATATGATCTCAAATTCCTGAACATTTTCAGCGATTTCCCTGCAACGCGAGGTAAGTTCACGGATCTTATTTCTGTCGTTTTCGATCTCAGCAACACATTCATCATATATATCTCCGGAGTACCCGGAACGTGAAGAAATCGACAATGGTCTGAAAACAGAACCTTTGATGATTGGAATTATGCTTTCCGCAAGATCCCTGTGGTATATTACTATCGCCCTTATAAAAGACAGATCGTTATCATGCAGGACGATCACATCCGATTCAGATGCAGACGATCTTAATGCGTCTCTGAATAGTTCAACCTCATCGATCGATTCAAAAGTTCCCGGAACCATATCAACAAACTCTGTCCCCGAGTCACCAAGTTTAATCTCAACATCTGTCCACGGTTTCAACTGTTCAGCTATCAGAATATTTTTCATTATTCTGGTATTTAAGACAGTGATCTCTGACGTGTGGTTCTGAAGTTCATCAGCCTTTGCTTCAACATCATCTATAGAAGAAACTACTGTCATAAAATTATCAGATGAAACCTTTCGCATAGATGAGAACATTGGTTTCTTTTCATGATGATATTTATCAGACAATTCAACAGCATTTTTCATTCTGAGCATAAGGTCTGACGCATATTTAACATTAGCAGACAACTCTGTTGATTCCTGTGGTTCCTCTGGTTCCATCGATCCGTCACTTCTATCTGTCACTTCAGATAACTCAACTGCACCAAGCTTCATCAATGAATCCATTATTGTTTCTTTATCATTAGCAAGACCCACTATATGGATCTTGTCCATACTAACGATCGCCAAAAATACTCACGATCCCTTCTGCTGTCTTTTCTGCTGCTTGTTTAATAAGAGGCCCAGAGTCCTCTCTCAGTTTCCGTGCTTCTTTATCAGCATCAGCAATGATGCTTTCCCTTATAACTTTCGCGTCATTCATTGCATCATCGATTGCTTTCTTATGTCTCTTAGCAACTTGCGATCTTGCGTTGATCCTAATATCATCAGCTTGTTCTTTAGCTTTGTCTATTCTGTCTTTACGTGCTGCCTTAGCATTGAATATCATTTCACCTGCAACACCCTCTGTCTCCAGTATAGAATCAAGAAAACTAATTTCAGACATACAAGCCTCCTCCCAGAATCATGCTGCTAATTTTAACATACATTTTGAACTAATTCTATTTACAAAATACGCACTTATAGCAGCTAACAGAAGAGGTAAAACTGTGATATATATCACAGAAACTATAAAACTCATGTCAATGAAGATCACCGGAACAGCAATTACTGCTATCATGACCATAGCTGCAAACATCCCGAATAGCACATTCAGATTCTGCTTAACAGCTTTCTGTTCATTGTCCCATTTTATTTTAGGCATATACAGGTCAAAGATCATACCGAATATATTCGGCAAAAGAACAGCTCCCGGTATAGCTGTAACACACAATAACACTAACCAAACAGGTGGTGTAAGAAGCGCTGTAATCACTACTGTCAGAAAAACCGCAGAACAAAGACTCAGCAAAACACCTGTTGTTATCTTAGCAACTATCTGCCGGGAATAACTCATTGGAATGATCTTCATGAAATAAGCCTGTTTACCCTCTCTTGATATCGCCGTTTCTGTGATCCCATTTGTACCAACAGTGAAAACCAGAAAAGCAAAGAAGCCGAGAATTATATATGGTGCGATACCTTTATCCTGCTGAAAAGTAATACCTGATACCATTTCTCTTATTCCCGAAAGCGACGGAGGTCCTCCTTCGCTGCTTCCTCCTCCGACAATAAACGGCAGTGCAATAAATGCAGGCATCAGAAATCCTACAATAACATTATTCATAAAAAATATTGGTGTTCTGAGCAACAACCTGAATTCTTTCAGGACATATGTCCTGAAGGGGTCTCCGCCGGTCGCCAGTTCATTCATGGTTACTGTTTTGCCCTTCCGTGAACGCGCAGACGAAGAAGAAACACCAATGACTCCTTTAAAATACAATAGATTTCCAATAAAATACAGAATTGCAGTAAAAACTGCAGATATTAGAATAAACACAAATACCATTAAAAGTGATAACAATGAATCCGGATCATTCAAAGCATGAGAAGCAAACCAATTACCCGGGAAAATAGCAGATACTGCACCTGAAATATTACCGGCACTGCCTGAGATGATCTCTGCCAATTCATTAGTGTCTGTTTTCGCCATAAGCGATTGCATACCGAAATTGACTCCAAGAGCCAGAACCAATGATATCATCCCTGCAAAAAGAGAAAATCTGTCTTTGTTTCTTGCTGCAGGTGTAAATCTCATTACTAACATAATTATCAGACTTGCAAGCACCAGAGGAGCTATCGGAACTAAAACAGCAGTTATCAATGCGTACAGATAAAACATGAAACTTGCTGAACTCATAACCCCAAACGCTATCATAGCAGGAAGAAGAAACATCAGCACAATGATGTATTCATAGAAAAGTGTTGACATGAATTTAGCCAGGATAATCTCACCCGGTTTTACCGGCAAAGGCAATAATTTATCCACATCTTTGGAAAAGTAATATACACTCATAACATAAAATATACCAAAGAAGAAAACAACGAATGAAGTAGCACTCAAAACAAGTTCAAGAATAAGATTACTTATTCCGAGTGGTGACAGTATAC
>JAQVYV010000072.1 GCA_028708525.1 Eubacteriales bacterium | reverse complement strand
TATTTAAATAGTGTTATTAATGATTAAGGACTATATCATCATAGTTTGCACTTGAATAATACCAATTTCTGACACCTGTCCGACCTGGTGCTGTCGTGGCTGCTGAGTATGAGTCGCAGTATATGCATACTCCATTTACATTCAATGCGTAAAACGTTCCAAAGTATTCAATGTTGACCAGATATTGAATACTGTTATTCAAAACATATGAACAGGGCAGCTTTGCCGAGTTCCCTGCTCCATCACAAATATACCAGTCTCCGTTTATATCATATAAGATCGCCACCCATTGTGTCGGTGATGCATATCTGAAAACGATACCACACCTCCCGCCTGATACAGGCGTGATTTTAGCAGTGATTTTCCCGTTTTGAGTGACCGGACTTTGATCATCTATTACTAATACAGATCCGCTGTTTTGTGATGCTACGTTCATTTGATTATTGATACGGGAAAGAGTCCCTATACCACATGCAATATAAGCCCCTCCAAGATCAGTATTGTAGTTCTGAGAAAAAGTGTATTGCGTGCTGTGATTTTCGAATGCTTGGTCCCAACCGGGATTAAAATCACGCACGGAGTGTACAGGATATATCGGCGGATAATCTATTGGGGTTGTCGACCCTACACCTAAAGTAACATTCATATACTTAGATTCCACTCCGCCAACAAAGCACTTGGATGTATATTGCCTGAACGTCTGTCCGGTCGTCCACATGCTCATCGAACTTGGATCGACAGACCAGTGATACCACATCATTCTGTTTGAAGGAGCAAAATATTCATACTCTGTCCAATCCTGCTGAGCAAGATCAGTACAAGTCATTATCACCCCGATCGCTCCATAATTCCACAGAGATCCTATTGCAATATACTTATTAAGATATGTATTATAACTTACATGTAATTCATTAGCATGCATCATATTTATGTCACTGTCATTTCCGAATAATCCGGGTTGGCTCCAAGAGCCATTGTACCATTTCGTCCAGCTCCCCTGATCCATTTTCTGACTTATAGGACTACGCGCAACTCTGATTGTCGGAGTCTGATTCACGACACCTGTTTTCTCGCACCATGCCACTCCATAATACAAATAGAAGTATCCGTTCTCTTCGTCAACATATAGATGCTGACCTCCAGGTCCGTAATTGAAATAATCACTGGTGCCTTCATCAACATTATACGAATGATTGCTTGTTATGATATCACACCAATAATGCCATGTTGCACCATTATCATTTGATGTAGCTATTCCGATCCTTCTAAACCAAGTCCTGTTATCACCTGTTCCCTGATAATTAAACTCAACATGAACTGTAGAGTACCAAATGCTGTTATCTGCCCAGATTCCTCCCATTATCCAATAGACATCATCACCATAAGGTTGATTAAATGAGTAGTCTTTTACTCCATCAGACTGACGAACCAGATCATCAAGAGAAGTTCCCTTATAACGTCTTATCGGTGCTCCTGCTGTAGCACCATCTGAATATATCAACCAGACATCATTTCCGTCTTGAACTATCCCCGGTGTTCCGTCTACATATCTGAAAGCTGATGCAGATACATCATTACCAAGGTTCCATGTAAACGATGCACTTATTGCAGGTGTATAAGGTATAAATACCGAGATGATCAAAGCAAGCAACAACGATGTAATGTATTTAGTTTTCATAACCATCACCCTCCATGATCTAGCGTATCTATGCAATTTACCCAACAACTCGATTTTATATGCAAGAGGATGAAATATATTTATCCATACTTCATATCTATGTGTTCATTTTTTATGTTTATCATTAGCATTGACTGACATGTTCTGACCAAAATGTTATACTCGACTCAAAAGAGGGACGGAGGTAACCCACCATGGTTTTCCTTCCGTTTATTCAAGGAGGTCCACCCGCAATGACAGAAGATTTCCACAAACACAACGAGGAAGTTGCCCGCCTTTGGAGCGATTTCGAACAAGACAGAAACAACCGCGTCCCAATGATCCTGGGATTCAGCTCAAGATATTTCATGTTCAACAACATCACAAACCCGGAACATATTACCTATGAAGAATACAGCAATGATCCCGAACTTATGGTCAGGATGCAGATGAGATTTGCGGAGTTTGAGAGAACACAGATATACTCAGACAAGGAGATGGGGATCCCTGAAGAAGGCTGGGATCTCTATGTCGATTTCCAGAACTATTACGAAGCCGGCTGGCTTGGATGTCCTATTAGATATTTGACCGACAATGTACCTTTTGCCGCACCTTTACTGGATGACGATAACAAGAGAAGTCTTTTCGCAAAGGGTATACCTGATCCCTTCTCCGGTTTGATGGCTACCGGAAGAGATCATTATGAGAAAATCAATTCGAAACTTCCGGCATATCGGCACGCAGGAAAGCCGGTACGCTCATATCAGCCCGGATCCTTCCTGGGAACTGACGGTCCTTTCACCCTCGCCTGCGAGCTTCGCGGTCCGACAAACGCATGTGTCGACATGCTGGATGATCCGGAATACTTCACAGAGTTGCTTGATTATATAACAACCGCCACAGTCTCCCGAATCAAAGCATGGAGAAAATATCTCAGCGTACCGGAGCTAACATCGGGATTCGGCTTTGCCGACGACAGCATAGCTATGCTATCCGTGCAGCAATACCGCGATCTCGTTCTTCCATTTCATAAAAGACTGGTAAGAGAACTGACTACAGGTGACCGCCCTCCGGTCTCCATCCATTTGTGCGGTGACGCGACAAGGCATTTCAATCTTATCGCACATGA
This sequence comes from Eubacteriales bacterium, assembly GCA_028708525.1. GTDB lineage: Bacteria > Bacillota > Clostridia > Saccharofermentanales > UBA5734 > JAQVYV01. The sequence goes on along the minus strand of JAQVYV010000072.1, from coordinate 5,132 downwards.
ATTGAACGCGGTAAGCTTTGACACCGGGTATCCTGTAGACCATCAGGCTCTCGTTCGCGGGCTTGGACCTGACATACGCATCAACGGCGGCCCGAATGTGGCTATGCTGCACGATGGAACACCTGCCATGATCCGTAATGCAACACGATCTATACTAGAGTCAGTAAAACCATACACCCGCAAGTTTGTCTTACGTGATGCGAATAACGTAGCCCCCGGAACGCCCGTGGAAAACCTCAATGTCATGTATTCGGCTTGTCTGGAGTTCGGGCAGTTAGGCAGTTGGGCAGATGGGGACGGGGGTAACCAATCATGAATGATTTCAGAAGCACGAGTGACTTATCCCCGTTCCCATCCTCCCTAAAAACAATTGCAGCTTTTTTGACAATATTTATAACATTACTGTTGTGTTCCTGTTCTGATATCGGTAATGCAAGCAGCATTAGAAGTGATATTGAGAGCACCGGCGAATATGCAAGAATTGAGGATGTCCATATGAACGAAAGAAGAATAGATGTCAGTTCCAATGAAATCAAGGTATCCCCGAAGACTGTCACAATGATCGGGCGAAATCACATAGATATGGAGACACTGTCATATAGCTTCACGAATAGTGCATCGGGAATATCCTTTTGCTTTAGCGGCTCTTCTCTTGATGTTGAACTAGCCTCAACCACATACAGCGAAAACACATATAGTTATATTTCGGTATATATCGATGAGTCTGGACCGCAGGTTTTATGTATCGATCGTCCGGGATGGCAAACCGTGACGCAAGACCTTGATCCGGGGGTCATTCATACGGCAAAAATATTGAAACGCAGTGAGGCGAATTTCGGTTCGGTAATAATTCCTGCCTTCAGGATCTCCGAAGAAGGTTTACTTTACAGAACAAAGGAACCTAAGACAGTCCGCAGGATACAGGTTCTGGGAGATTCGATTGCCTGCGGCTATGGAAACATGTGGGACGGCAGCATATCTGAGGAAATTACATTTTACGAGGATGGTACTAACACTTATGCTACTATGATTGCAGAAAGTCTTGAATCTGAGCTTGACATGGTCTGCATATCCGGGATCGGAGCAGGAAATGATCGCAACTCACCTTATCCCATTTTACCTCACTATATGAATCAGGATAATTACGTCAGCATAGAGTTTGATTTTTGTTCGTTTGTGCCGAGCGTGATCATTATTGGGTTGGGAACGAATGATGTGGGACAAAATTCAGAGCATCAGGAATTTATTGATAATGCGGTTACTCTGGTCCGCTTCATACGCAGCAAGTACCCAGAAGCTGAAATCATTTGGACCTACGGTGCTATGGGTTCGCAAGGCTATATAACAACGATACAGAGTGCGATCGACCTATTGGTCGCTGAAGGAGATAATAAACTGCACTTCCTTGTGACTGATCCGCCAACCGCTGAAGAAGGATTCGGATTACACGGTCATCCGACGGTTAAGGCTCACGAACGTCTCGCAGCTGAACTAACAACCCTTATCCGCAAACTTACCGGATGGTGACCCGACGGCTGATGGCGGCTGATGGGGACGGGGGTTCTAAACCCCCGTCCCCATCAGCCGTTTTCCCGTATAATTATTCACAAATTATGCATTTTCCATTGACATGACCCTCCTCATGTGCTATTTTTTTGAAATGTAACTATCCTATAACTCAAACCATAAATCATTGCTAAATATGCACAACTTACGGAGGAGACAACATTATGAAAACAAGACTGATAGCAGTTGCACTGACCCTTTGCATGATCATATCCCTGGCATCCTGCTCCAATACCCCTACAGACGGAACAAGCAGCGCGGCAGACAGCTCACAGGATACATCCAACGCACCGACTGCCGCACCTACAGCCGAACCTATCGATATTTCCGGAGTAGAACTTATCAACGCAGGCACCCTGAGTATCGGTGTTGAGATAGGATACCCGCCTTTCGAGGATTTTGCCGAAGACGGAACCACTCCGATCGGTTACGACGTCGACTTCGCTAAAGCACTTGGCGAGAAACTCGGTCTTGAAGTTAACTTCATCAACACAGCATGGGACGGAATATTCCAGGGTATCGATGTAAACTATGACTGTGTCATATCAGCTGTTACCATAACCGAAGAGAGAAAAGAAACAATGATTTTCTCCGATCCATATATCAACAACTTTCAGGCTGTTGTCGTGAAAGCGGATTACACAGGCGAGATCAATGGATTCACAGATCTTGACGGTATGACCATTGCACTCCAGAAAGAAACGACCTCTGACAAACTTATGAAAGACTATGTTTCCACCGGCACCATTGAATGTACGATCTCGGCTAACGAAAAGGTAACTACCTGTTTCACGCAGCTGACCAACGGTGAAATAGATGCAGTGGTCGTCGACTCTACTGTAGCTGCCGCTTATCTGGCTTCCGATCCGGACAAGTACAAGCTTGCTTTCCAGGATGAGAGCGAACCCGAGCAGTTCGGTGTTGCTATGGGAATGGATAACACAGCATTGCAGACCGCGATCAACAAAGCTATCGAGCAACTCGAACAAGAAAACTATTTTGAAGATAGCGTGGAATTCTGGTTCGGAGCATAATGAGTTTTTGGCGGAAATTGACTGATATAAGAAACTGGAAGACATCTTCCAAAGCAGCTGTCATACTTTTCATGGCAGCTGTAGTGCTGTTTAGTGTTTTGTCTTTTATCAACCTTTCCCGCGAAGAGATGATGGAGAGCGCCTCTGATCAGATCAAGCAGATCATCGAGGAGGAGAAAGAAAGTACACGAAAGTATCTGACGATCACATACAACGATCTCGGAGCAGTGAGTTACCTTTCTTTTTCTACTTCCGGTGCTAAAGCGATAAGAGAATCTTATGTTGGTTTCGCCGGCCGGACGTATAATGCCGATATGGGTTTGGCGAAATTCACCGGACAGATGGTCAATTACACTTACAGAATGCTCGGCAAGGGCGAAAATATGCTGCACGGCGTCAAACTGACATTGATGCTGACAACATTGTCGATGGCCATAGGTTTTTTCCTCAGCATTTTCCTTGCTTTAGGAAAGATCTCATCCAACACCATTCTCAGCAAACTCTGTGGGGCTTATGTTTTCTTCTTCCGGGGCACTCCGCTCCTTATACAGCTTTTTGTCGTTTATTTTTCCTTTCCGATATTTTTCAACTTTTCCTGGCGAGGCTTGTTCAGTTCCACCGATCCCGAGGCTGTTTACAAAGGCGCATTTCTGGCGGCTCTGATCGCATTTTCTCTGAATACGGCTGCGTATTGTGCTGAGATCGTCCGGGCGGCGATCCAGTCGATCGACAAAGGGCAGAACGAGGCGGCTAAGGCCCTTGGGATGACCTATGGTCAGACCATGCGGACGATCATAATCCCGCAATCGATCAGGCGCATGATCCCACCGCTTTGCAATGAATTTGTGATGATGATAAAAGATGTATCGCTGGTTTTCGCCATATCATTGATGGACATAACGACGATCTCTAAATCGATCATGACCAGTGAAGGAAATTACCTGGTATTCTTACCGGCCCTCGTGATATATCTTATCATCACAGCGGTCCTGACGTTTGTTTTCGGCAAAATCGAAAAGAGGTTGTCGATCTATGAGTAGGTGCATATAATGGATGACTATGAATTTATTTTAAAGACCGAACAGCTGTGCAAGAGCTTCGGATCACTGCAAGTCCTTAAGGGTATAGACCTTGAGGTAAAGCAGGGCGAAGTCATCTGCATCGTTGGCCCATCCGGTGCAGGAAAGTCAACTTATCTGCGATCACTCAATCAACTTGAAAGAATCACAAGCGGTAAGATCTTCATAAAGGATGAACTGTTTCTTCACAGAGAACATAACAGAACGATACATAAAGCCGAAGCGGAGAAGCTTAAAGCGATGCTCCTTGAAATGGGGATGGTATTTCAGCGATTCAACCTTTTTCCACATAAAACGGTGCTTGAAAATGTTATGATCGCACCTGTGCTTGTAAGGAAGAAATCACGCGACGATGCGGAGAAACTCGCGCGCAGTATAATCGAACGTGTAGGTTTATCCGATAAATTTGACGTTTATCCAAGTAAGTTATCAGGCGGGCAGCAACAGCGGGTAGCCATTGCGAGAGCGCTGGCCATGGAACCGGAAATCATGTTGTTTGACGAGCCGACGAGTGCTCTCGACCCTGAATTGGTCGGAGAAGTTCTTAATGTCATGAAGGCCCTGGCGAAGCAAGGCATGACAATGCTTTGCGTAACTCATGAAATGGGGTTCGCGCGCGAGGTAGCAGATCGTGTAGTATTCATGGCTGACGGGATGATCCTTGAAGCGGGGCCGCCAAAGCAATTCTTCGAAAATCCTAAGAATGAGAAAGCTATAAGTTTTCTCAGAAGTATTCTATAGAAGTTGGAGACTTCTCGGGTTTTGGGTTAAATCTTCAGCCAATTATTATATTCAAGCGGGAGACTGTCACCATAAATGTGTGATGTGTCCGATAACGTGAGGCACATTGGGACCGTGAAACCGTCGGCATAGTTTTCAAAATGTAAAATAGTGATAGCGCTATGTGTCATATCGAATCCCGCCCAGAAAATGTGCGGAGGGATATTGAGCAGATGCGACAGCCATGTTATCCCGAATCCCTGATGGCAGAAAACAGCAACACGCTCATCGTTAGGCTCAGTAATTCTGTAGATACTGCCTTCACGTTGATATCCGTGCCTTGCTATAAATCCGTCAGACGCATCTTTGATCCTCCGGACCCCGCCCGTAAAATCGTTATCGTATTGACGGAAGCATTGCGCTTTGCCCCAGTCATCTCCAAGCGAGATCGTATCATCATTTATCAAGGCTGTCCGCTCCTGATGGAAAACCCACCTGCTCTGTCCGTCATCATGGATAACTGACAGATCTCTGTACGCCAGGCTTTCACTCGTCCAATCCTCTATATCCATATCTATGCCAAGCAGATCACATGTAGCCTGAGCTGTCTGCTTTGCCCTTCCGAGGGGCGATGAATAGATCTTATCTAAGCCATTAACCGCGAGCCTCTTCGCAAGAGCCTGAGCCTGAAGACTGCCTTTTGGCGTAAGCGAATCCGTCTCGTAATCCGGAT
>JAQVYV010000071.1 GCA_028708525.1 Eubacteriales bacterium | reverse complement strand
TTTTAGACACACTTTTAATTGGTTTATTCGGACTGTCAACGGGCACCTTCATTATTACAATAACAATAGCAAACATAAACGTCAATACAAGGACGGTTAGTAGTATCGCATCGGATTGAATGATCCCTGCAAGCCATTTCCCCAGGAAAGCAAATCCTATGCACAATATCGTACTGAGAATAGTACATGAAGCTATTGAGGATGCATGAGCCCCACCGGAATATTTCCTTAATATACTTACGCCGAAGCATACTACCGCAGCTTCAACAAATATGCCAAGAATCAGTCCTAGTAAAAGAACAACCATTACCATTAGCACTGTCTGAAATAGTGCTATCAGACCATATTCGATCACTTCCTGCTTATCCTTATCATAGGAAAGCTCTGAAGCGATCTTTATTGAAATTTTATTAGCTAGTTTCTCCATTTTTCTCTTCTGTCTTGTTCTTACTGTATCGATATGCTAAAAAATAATATAGTGTAATTACAATGACTCCGAACAGTATCAATCCGGGAATTCCGGCTAGAGTCTTCTTATATGGATCAGAGATAATTGTAATTAAATCATCCTTAAACAGAACCTGAAGAAAAGCAACATTGATCCCTTCTATTGCAAACATCATAAGGACTGTCAGCATTGCTCCTTTCACAGCATTGAACAAGGCGATTTTATTGAACAAAACACAAAGCCCTATTATCACAATAAGATTCAATACTGTGTGAACACCGAAATTGATGTCAAGAAGTCTTATGAGATACGTAAAAGCAATTATTACTAAACTGCTGATAATAAACGGTTTGGTACTTATCCTGGTCCTTGACAAAGCATGTACTGAAAGAATGAAAAGGAATCCCTCCAAAACACCTCTGACGGCTAATTCAAACAGTGAAATCTCCAGCATCTTCCCCTCCGGCAATTAATTAAAACATTATTAAAAGTAAATTATAGCACAAATTGATTTCATGTTAACACTTTATATACAATTTGATCTATACCGTTCATTCATAACTTTGATCGTTTTGTAGAAAATGAGAAAAACGAAGACCCTAATAAACAAATCACCGATACTCATGACGCTGTATCCAACATCGATATAATCAGCCAGAAACCGGAATTTAGTTTCAGCATTCCCCAAAACATGCACTCCGTCATTAAAATCCAAAGCTCCTGATTTAACATACCCTGTCACATAAGAAAAACTCGGATAAACAGGCATTAATCCTCCGTTCTGTGCCATAACGAATCTATTCATGAGCGTACCAAGCAAGACGAAACATGATCCGATAAGTCCCTGAAGGTACTCCTTGTAAACGATTACCGGAACAACAAGGCAAAACAGATAAATTCTTTTAACAAAAGGTGCGAACTGAATAAAGTAATAATTTCCCGTGAAAACCTGGATCTGAAAGAATATGTACATTACCTCGACGGCCAGAAACGGGTATATCGTCCAGGACTTAAACAGGAGTCCTACACGGTTCCCCCTGATCTTCGCAAATATTATAGCTAACAAAACAGTCTCAGTCATGACAACTATTTTAGCATTTTTTGCCGCAAAAAAACCACCTGCCTTGACAGATGGCTCTATGCGGTCTGATTTATCCGTTCAGATCACTCGCCGGTATACGGCAGCAAAGCAAGATGTCTTGCTCTCTTGATCGAAGTAGTCAGTTCACGCTGATGCTTTGCGCAAACACCGGACATACGTTTAGGAAGTATTTTGCCGCTCTCGGATACAAATCTGCGCAGCCTCCCTATGTCTTTATAATCGATATGCTCGATCTTATCTGCACAGAAGGCACATACTTTCCTGCGTTGTCTGCGCATCCTCATGCCGCGTCCGTCCTTATCGTTATAATCACCGCTACCGCCACCGCGGCTGTTACGGTCTCTTTTCTCGTAGGCCATAAATTTCTCCTTTCTTAATAATCAGAGATCAAATGGCAAAGATGTGTCATCATCATCTATTGCCGTAAACCCGTCCTCAACTGAGGAAGCAGGCATTTTCGGACGATCAAAGGTATTAGTATTTCCCATTGATGCATTAGAAGTGTTATCTGAATAATCGCCTGCTCCGTCCCTCTTGGACTCCGCAAACTCTATGTCATCAGCTACGACTTCTGTAACATAAACCTTCTTACCGTCTTTATCGTCATATGTACGAGTCTGTAAACTCCCCGAAATGACCAGTTTAGTGCCTTTCCTACAGTACTTGCCGACAAAATCGGCAGTAGTCCTCCATGCCACTATTGAAATAAAATCAGCCTGCCGGTCGCCCGAGCTGCTCTTATACCGCCTGTCAACGGCAAGTGTGAATGTAGCTACACTTACCTGGGAAGATGTTGTTCTCAGATCGGGATCTCTGGTCAGCCGACCCATCAAAATAACTTTGTTCATATGACTCTCATCCTTTCGTGTCAGTCATCCAGTTTTATGACCAGATAACGAAGAACGCCTTCTGTGATCTTCAGAACTCTCTCAAGCTCAGCCGGAAAATCCGCTTCTGCTTCAAAGTTCGCAAGATAATAGAAACCATCTCTCTGATCGTTTATCTCATACGCAAGGCTCTTCTTGCCCCATTCATCAACTCCGGCCAATTTAGCCATTGTCTCGATCAGATTCTTGATCTTCTCGTTGGTTGAAGCAATACCTTCCTCACCCAATGCTGGGCTCAAAACGTAAACGACCTCATATCTTCTGCTCATTCGTGTCACCTCCTCCCGGACTAGAACGGCTCCGGACATCGTTCCGAAGCGAGGACAGTCTTATATGCACCATTAAATAATGGCAGTTCAGAAATTCTAACACACATCACTTTGATTATCAAGCACTTTGGTAACAGCATCCTAACCGGTCTGGTAACAGCATCCTAACCGGAATATTTTCCCAGAATACTCTCCAAAATCATTCCCGTGTACATGACAGGATCTTTTGTCGTAGAAAAAGGTGGTGCATATGCCAGATCAAGATGAAACAGGTCGCTTGCTTTTGCCCCAAAAGATATTGCCGTTACAAAGACATCTATTCTTTTATCAACTCCGTTATACCCAACTATCTGAACGCCAAGCAGCCTGCCATCATGCTTATCAGCAACAGCCTTTATCACCATATCTTCACCGCCCATGTATTTCGGCTTGTCGGGTTTGATATTATGACAGATAACGATATCAAGTCCGCGGACTTTGGCATCTTTCTCAGTCAGACCTGTCTGAGCGACTGTCATATCAAATATCCTGAATATCCCTGTACCAAGAATACCTCTGAATTCGACATCACCACCGGTAGCACAATCGCCTGCTATCCGTCCGGTTTTATTAGCCGTAGAGCCAAGCGGCCTGTAAATTGAACTTCCATCTACAATCATACAGTGCTCGATACAATCCCCGCAAGCATAAACTTCCTCAATATTTGTACGCATCCCGGCATCGACTTTTATAGCACCTGTCGACCCAAGTTCAACACCGGCTTTTACAGCCAAACTGACCTCAGGACGCACTCCGGTAGCCAAAATGATCAAAGGTGGCAGATCGGCATCATATTCGGGAACATATTCAGCTTCTTGGCCTTTGATGACCGTTACACTCTTTTCTCTTAGGTATGCCTCTACATGGGCTGACATATCCGGATCAAGAGCCGGAACGATCTGAGGCAGTTTTTCGATCAGAGTGATCTTCATATCAAGTTCGTGCAAAGCTTCGCACATCTCAAGCCCAATAAAACCGGACCCGTAGATGATCGCTTCAACGGGCTTATTTTCTCTTATATATCCATAGATCCGGTACATATCATTGATGTTTCTAAGAACAAAAGCATTATCTCCTTCTGTTCCGGGGATCGGTGGTCGGGAAGCCTTAGCACCTGTAGCGATAATCAATTTATCATATCTGTCATCGAACACATGGCCGTCAGCCAGACGCCTTACCCGGACTGTTTTAGTATCCGGAAATATATCGGTCACTTCATGTCTGGTATTAATGTTGATGTTGTATTTTTTTCTGAAGAATTCCGGATCTCTTGGAGTCAGCTCTTCAGAATCATCTATGACTCCTCCGATAAAATAAGGCATTCCGCATCCTGAGTATGAAATATAAGTATCTTTCTCATAGATCACTATCTCAAGCTCTTCACTGTTTCGTCTTGCTTTAGCTGCGGCAGATGTTCCTGCTGCCACCGCTCCTATAACTATTAATCTCATAGATCCTCCTGATGAGTGCTGATGGGGACGGGGGCATCTCTCCCTATCCTCTCAGAAACTTAAGTCCTGATTGCAGAGCCTCTCTCGTATCTTCCATCCCCTCAAACTCAATGGCTATGTCACCCTTATAACCATTAGCCTCTAGTACGGCAAGACATTGAGTTACTGGTACATCTCCATGACCGAGAACAGTAGGTTTCAGGTAATTTCCACTCCTGGTCATAATAAAGGCATTTCCTGCTTCAGCAGCTCTTGCTACATCAATTCTCATGCCGTCTATGAAACAGAAATCTTTAGCATGAATATAGAAAATGTATGGTGCCAATCTCCCAATAGAATAGCAAGGATCCTGATCGACACAAAGGAAATTCCCCATATCTGCAAGTAATCCGAAATTCGGATCATCTACTTCTTCCATCAAAGCTTCGACTCTGTCTACATCCTGGAAGAAAAAACCGTGGTTTTCCACCATTGTTTTGATCCCTTTTTCGCTGCCATATTTGGTTATCTCTTTACAAGCATATGCCAACCGGGGCAGAGCAACTTTGTAACCCCTGAACCTTCCGTCACCCGGCCTGATATTCCAGCAGACATCATGCCGCATCAACTTAGCACCAAGAATTTCAGCACAATCTATGTTTAGCTTGGCTTTTACTATCTCTTTTTCAATATCTCCTTCACTGCCGTAAAGAAGGTCAGCTGAAACTGCTAGATTAAGCACAGGCAGATCGATCCTGTCGCATTCTTCTTTCAGCCTGACTGCGTACTCTATCTTGCCCGTGTCTGGATCATTTAATATCTCTGCGAATTCGATCGCGTCAAATCCCAGTTCTTTCGCCATCTTTATTGTATCAAGTTGCGAGAAATCGTCCTGCCTCATGAGTTTACTGAAACTATACGAACTTACTGCTAACCTCATCATTCACCTCTCTTCAAAGCATTTTTCTCCAATGAAAAACCATCCCGATCACACCTGCAAGCAGAAACGCTGTCCCGCTTATAATCCAAAATGCCTGTGGCTGATCTGCCAGCGGCAACTGCAGATTCATACCATATAGCCCTGCGATCATTGTCGGGATTGCAACGATAAGCGTCAGCGATGTCAGTATTTTCATTATCTGATTTACATTATTTGATAAAATCGATCCAAAAGCATCCATAAGAGCATCCAGATCCGCGCTGAAAATTTCAGCCATACCTCCGGCCTGAAGTACTGCGACATTCGTGTCATCTAAAAGCTCAAGATTCTGAAATCTCTCTTTGTTATCAGTTATCTTCTTCATTATCCTCTCGATCCCTTTAAGGGAAGTTGAGATAGCAGTGAGGCTTCGCTGATAATCCATCAACTGAAAGATCTCTTTGTTGTTGACTCTTTTCTTCAGTCCCTTCTCCAGTTTCTCTGTTTCATTATCTATTACCTCAAGCTGGTCAATATACAACATTGCAACAGTAAATAAAATCCTAAGAAGGATCCCATAGAGATCCTCTGGCTCCGAGCCAACAATGGAAACCACTTCCTCGATAGCTTTATAACGCTTACTCACGACAACTGTTATCCATGTATCAGATACAAAAACTCCACAAGGTACTATCCTGACTCTTTTTCCATTATTTTCTCTGCTAAGATGCGGAATACCAAAGTGAACCGAAGTCATATCGTTGAAATGGATCCTCGCCAGATTATTCTGCTCAAGCGAAGTGATCAACAAAGCTTCGGGTATTTTACATTCCGTTGACACTTCGGAAATCTCAGTCTCGGAAGGCTCACTAAGGAAAAAAATTACGTTATTATATTTCTTGATCATAGCTTACCTCTTTTAGTAGTCAGAGGGGCAGCCGGTGGGGACGGGGGTTTAAAACCCCCGTCCCCACCGGTTGCTCTGACCGCTTCCTGCTCCAACTTGCATTCGTTTCTCAACATATATCCAATAACCGATCCAAACTCACCATTTGATCCATATTTCTCAAGCATCATATTAAGACGTTTCTTGTCATTATCCGACAAAGGTTTCCAAAACTCCTGAAACCTCGTCAATGTTTCCACATCCATACAATAAGGAACGAAACCCACGCCTGTACTCCTCCTCAAATGATCAAGAATATGGAATCCACCTGCATCGATATCACCAAAATGGAAAAACTCCGAATCAGGATTCTGTTCGAACACACGTCTAATAAATGCGCCTCTGACAGAGTTATGGAATCCACCCAGGTAAATAACGAAAAAATCAGGCTCACAAAACAAATGAAAGCTTGTCAGATTCTCAACAGTGATTACCTTTTTGCCGAAAACCTCAATGGAGCCAATATCGGGAAGCAGCCCTGAAGATAAAGCGATGTCTCTCCCCCGAAGGTTTCTCAAATCGATCACTTCATCACAGACACAGATCCTGCCGTTACCTTTGAAATTCACATAAGAGGGAGTTCGAACAAGATCAAACGAAGCAAGAACACTTTCTTTCTCAGGAAAATCTCCAAACTCGAACAGCAAAGACTCGACCTTCCCCTGTATCCCATCGAAAACCTTAGAATCTCTGAAGACCATAATGGAAAACTCCCGGAAGAACATCTCCTCCTTGATCAAATGGATTTCCTTAACAGCCTCAAGCACATTCTCAAATTCGCGAAGATCACCTGAGAAAAACCTGACGCTCCTGTTTCTCTCGAGTCTCTCAAGCTGCTGTTTACAGAAAGCGCAGAGGATATCATTGGCGTTGATATAAGAATCAAGAACTCTCCGCACATCAGTATCTGTATCAGATTTAGGGATCCTTCCAAGAAAAGCATAAACATCATGAAGCTTCCCGATTTCGAGAAAAACACTCCTGATCACGCCCGCAGGATCAGCATCGATCTTTACAAATCCTTTTCGTCTAAGAAACTCCGCAGTATCATTGACACTCCGAAAAATGTCGATCTGCGAGTGATCCGCATAACCAGGGAAAACGTCAGTAATACGAATCGAAAACCTCTGTCTGACCTTGTTCTCACCGATATAGCTCCTGCTCTTCTCATATTTATCGATAAGTCTGCCGAGAATCATATCAGCGATCTTTGCGCCTTCATCGTTCCCGCTACCCTTCATAAGCGAAAGTCTCCACAAATGCTTCGCGACCATCACGAACAGCGATAAGAACCGAATCTACATTTTCACCGATGACTTCCAACTTCGAAGGCGGTGCGGCAAGAACGATCTGCAGCTCCTGACTGTTCAGAAAATCCATCATAGCAGCGATCCTTCCATCATCCATTTTATCAAATGCCTCATCAAACATGATCACCCTGATCGTGTCCCCGTTCCTGTAAAGCTGCACGAAAGACGCAGCTATAGCAACATAATAGGGCGTCTGCGTCTCGCCACCACTCTTTTCACCATATATCTTCGAAAACTTCTGAATAGAACCGCTTCTGGATTCAACGAAAATATCGTAATCCAGATAATTTCTATAGTCCGTATACTCCTCAATAACCTTGTCACCCTCATCGTCATACGCAGTCAGTTTGACGAAAAGCTCATCCATCTCATCCCGGTATTCCGTTTCAAACGAACTGCTCCACAAATTGAAATCTCCTATGTTCTGATCAGACATGATCATCCTGTAAAGGCTCTCCTTCTTGCTGTTAAAAGTGATATCGAACCTGTACCGGTCATCTCCGTAATAAATATCCTTCAGTGCTCTGTTAAGATTTCTGAACTCCAACAAAGCAGCCTCGATATTTTCTTTGATGCGTGCCAGAAAAGACTCCTTAAATTCAAGCTCACAGTTTCTCTTAGCCGTTTCAAGCTGGTCCTCATATTTGATTATTTCAGAAGAAA
>JAQVYV010000070.1 GCA_028708525.1 Eubacteriales bacterium | reverse complement strand
TGTTGATTTCCGTACTGTCAGTAGTACAAATTATATTACCGTCAAATAGTTTTATGGTCAACTTATCCCCTACTAAAGCATCTGCGATGCTGTTCATCTGTTTTCCGCTATTATTGTTCCTGACTATCGCATAACCTCTTCTGATGACTTTTACAGGATTCAGTGATTCAAGTGCTCCGGTTGCAAGATCAAGTCTCTTCTTGAAATCGTTGAGTTTTCTCTCAACACTTGATGTGATCCTGTCGGTATGATTGGAAATCAATTCCTTGCGCTCTTTCCAAATGATTTCAGGTTTGGAAATAATACTTGAAACAAGAATATTCTGTAATCTTAGTTTCGAGTACTCTAATTTTCTTGTTAGTGAGAGGTTCATTGAGTTTTTCGAAGAAAATAATAATTCAGTGATATCTGTTCTGTTGGGAACAGCTAGTTCCGCTGCCGCAGAAGGGGTTGGAGCTCTGAGGTCCGCAGCAAAATCACATATAGTAAAATCAGTTTCATGACCTATTGCAGAAATGACCGGTATCTCCGAAGCAGCGATCGCACGTGCCAATCTCTCATCATTGAAACACCACAGGTCCTCCATCGATCCTCCCCCGCGGGCAATGATTATCACATCTGCTTCTTTTCTGTTATTGAAAATCTTAAGTGCTTTGATAATACTATCCGCAGCTCCATCTCCTTGAACTTTAACAGGTATTAGCTGCAAATCGAAACCCGGAAATCTCCTGGTAAGAACATTGATGATATCTCTTATGACTGCACCTGAAGGAGAACTGGCTACGCCTATTTTCCGAGGAAGATAAGGAATTTTCTGCTTTTTTGAAGCATCAAACAAACCTTCCTTTTCTAATTTTCTTTTCAGTTCTTCAAAAGCAGCATAAAGATCACCTTTTCCATCCGATTTGATCTCATTTATATATAACTGGAATTTACCATCCCTGTCATACAATGAAGCTCTGCCTGTTGCGATCACCTTTAATCCGTCTTCAGCAAGAACACCGGATAGAACCGCTTTGCTCCTGAACATTACGCACGAAACGGAACACTCATTATCCTTCAAGTTAAAGTAAATATGCCCTGACTGATATCTCTTAAGCGATGAGATCTCTCCGCTGACACTAATATTTGAAAGGTTTCTGTCTGAATCAAACAATGCAGCAACATAGCGGTTTAATTGACTAACAGTTATAACGGTCATCACTCACACCGTTTTCTTAGGATGATCAGCAGAAAGTTTTCCCAGGATGCCATTGATATATGCTCTTGCTTCATCCGTACTATACTTTTTCGAAAGCAATACAGCTTCGCTTATTGATACATTTGCGGGAACGTCGGCAACGTGCAGAAGCTCATAAGTAGCTATCCTCAAGATCGTCTGATCGACTTTCGGAATGCGGTCAAGGTTCCACTTATTAAGATAACCGGCATATATAGAGTCAATACCGGATTTATTAGCAGTAACACCGGAAACTAACAAATCAAAATACTCAAGCTCATTTTCTTTAACTTTCATTTCTTCTATGAATAAAATTTTCTGTGAATCGAAATCGTCTTTCTGTATTTCCAACTGATATAAGAACTTAAATGCCGACTCTCTTGAATCTTTTCTGCTCATCTTCTCCTCAATTATCTGAATCTGCCGGGTGGCAGGATCCTGTCAAGAAATTCTTTTAATGCTTCTTTATTGGCAAAAATCTTTTTGCCGATATAATAACCTGAAATCGAAAAAACAACAATCAAAATAAATTTCAAAAAACCAAAAACAGCAAGCAGTAAAGCGATAGTGAATCCCGTAACTGCTCCCTTGTATTGCGGGCTCATTTCTCTGAATTCATCAAAGAGCCGTTTCATATCATCTCTCCACCTTTGTGGTGATATTCTCAACCCGGCTTACTTTGACCACAACCTTATCAACAGGTATCCCGGAATATCGTTCAATGTCCTTCTTTATCTTATCCTGGACCTTAGCCATCATAGCCGGTATTTCTACATCGGAATAAAGGACTGCCGATAATTCAGCTCGTATTCTTCCGTTCCTTGCAGGATACACTCTGGCCTTAGCGGTTTTGATACCGCATTGTGATGTTTTAGCTGTATTAAGAACTATATTTTCGATCGCATCAACACCGATATCTATTGAACCTATGTCATTGCTTCTGACTCTGGTTTTATGCATTCTTCCGCTCTGCAGACCATAAACAAGTATAGAAAGACTAAAAAGAAAAAGAAATCCGGAAAAGACAATAATGATCCACTTAAAGCTTGCTGTAGATATAAACCCATAAAGAACGAAATAGAGTGCCTCAAGCATGCTCCTGTTCAGCGCTACGATGATCGATATCACAGAAAAAACCGACAAAGCAAAAGCATAGAATATCAACGCAAATCTTATCAGTCTGTTCATACTATCTCCTTTTCAAGATGCTACTGTTATACTCATTTCTGTTTTGCCGGATCTTCGCGCGCAACTACACCTTTAACATGCACGTTTACTGATTCGACCATAAGCCCGGTATATTTCTCGACATCATTTTTCACTCTCTCCTGAATATTCCATGCTATCTCAGGCAATACATTGCCATAATACAAAATAGGGAAAACGGTTATATTAACAAGATTCTCTTTAGCGTCATTAAAATATACCAAAACTCCTTTGCCTTCATGTTCTCCAACTAAAGTCTCCTTTAATGATACTAAAGGAGTAGTATCCAGATCGTACACGCCCGGCGTCCCGAGAGCAGCTTCAACAGCATATTGGGCAACGAAGCCCTGTGTCATGGATCTGTCGCCTTTGGCCGGATTAAGTGGATCAGGCATTATATACCTCTATCTGACACGCTCCATATATTCTCCTGTACGCGTATCTATTCTGACTTTTTCGCCCTGGTTGACAAAAAGCGGTACTTTTATCGATGCTCCGGTTTCAACTATAGCTATTTTAGTCGCATTCTGTGCAGTATCACCTTTAACTCCCGGTTCACATTCTGTTATTATGAGTTCCACAAATATCGGCGGTTCGATTCCAATAATGCTATTATTATGGAACATTACTTTGCACACCATTTCTTCTTTCAGGAATTTCAGCATGTCTCCAAGCACATCCGCAGAAAATGGCAGCTGTTCATATGTTTCGGTATCCATGAAATAATATAGATCACCGTCTCTATATACATAACTCATATCTTTGCGTTCGATAACAGCATTTTCAAATTTATCATTCGGATTGAAGCTTCTCTCAAGCACAGCCCCCGTTCTGACGTTTCTATACTTCGTTCTGACAAACGCAGCACCTTTGCCTGGTTTGACATGCTGGAATTCCACTACCTGGAATATTTGGGAATCCATTTCGAACGTCATCCCGTTTCTAAAATCTCCGGCCATTATCATGCTTAATTTCCTCCGTTATATTTGAATTTACAACTGTATTTTATTCTACCGGCGAGATTTTATCAATAGCAACGCGATTTTTGACAAATTTTTCCAGATAACGTTTCAATCTGATCTGCCTTGGCTCGTTATGGTACATCGGGTCCACAAGAATCGTCATGACACCCGCAAGATTCCCGGCAAGTATGTCTGTGAATATCTGATCGCCGATAACAACTATTTCATTGGATGATATATCCTTATGTTCACGCAGATAACTCTTTATACCTTTACCGGAAGGTTTAAACGGCCTGTGAATATACTCTATTCTGGTGATATCCGAGATATCTTTTATACGGGACGTTTTAGCATTAGAAAAAAGAATACACATCAGTCCGTGATTTTCTGCCTTTGAAATGACACTATAGGCATACTCATCGAAAACATTTCCACCGTGTGTGATCAAAGTATTGTCGACATCGATCAAAAGAACGCGCTTCCCTTCATCATACAGTTCTCTGAAATCAACATCGGCTGCTCTGTGATAGAGTTTATCCGGCAAAAATATTTTCATTATACTCATGTATCACCTCATATAATCCTACAGGGCCTGCTACTGCAGCGAAAGCTCCTGCATTCAGGAGGTCAGTTTCTGAAAGTGAGGATGTGTATGCAACCACTTTCATCCCTGCCCTCACTCCGGCTGTTATCCCGCTGATAGCATCTTCGACTACTACGCATCTTTCAGCAGAAGATCTGCAGGCGTTCATTGCTTTGATGTAGATCTCGGGGTCGGGCTTCTTTTTCTCTACATCACTGCCGGTGATCACTGCGTCGAAAAACTCCGGTTCCAGGCCTGCAACTTTCAGATTTATGCTGACTTTAACAAAATCGGAACTGCTTGCAACAGCTATTCTGAATCCTTCAGATTTAAATCTTGACAGGATATCCTTAGTGCCGGGAAATGATTCGACCGTCGATGGAGCCCTTTCAATATATTGTCTATAAATTTCTTCTTTCATATCTATCGTATATACACCACCATGTTTTCTAACAACACCGCCAATGTACCCATCTTCACCCATACCGATAAATTCCTGGAAATCAGATGCAATTGCCGGTATCCCGAATGTTGAACGAAGCACATCGGCAGCGATCATTGACAGTCCTTTCTCAGAATCTACAATGACCCCGTCGCAATCAAACAGAATAGTGTCAAACATAATCGATCATTCCTCCGATATAAAAAGCCTTTTTGTTATTATGCACTATCGAACATTAATTATCCACCCAAAACACTTTAATAATTTGTTGAAAATACTTAGATATTAAAATATAATCGTATTGATTAATGGAGGTTGATATGAAAATCGCTAAATTCGGTGGCTCATCCCTTGCTAATGCCGATCAGATCAGGAAGGTCTGTGACATTATCTCAGAAGATCATTCAAGAAAAGTTGTTGTTGTATCCGCACCCGGAAAACGTAATCCCGGAGACATCAAAGTAACTGATCTCCTTATTAGACTTGCTGACGTTATTTTGTCGGAAAAGGATCACCAGAAAGAATTATATTCTGTTATCGAGCGATTTAGAGGTATAGCTGCAGATCTTGATCTCGATCAGTATATTATGGATGATATCGAAAGTGATCTTAAGGCAAGGTCTTCATCTGACCATAGCGATCGTTCCAGATTTATTGACCTTATAAAGGCGGCCGGCGAAGATAACTGCGCGCGTTTATTGACTGCTTATCTCTGCAGCATAGGAAAGTATGCAAAATATTTGGATCCTAAAGAAGCAGGAATGTTTCTGACTGACGAATATGGTAATGCTCAGGTACTCCCTGAAACTTATGACAACCTTAAGAAAATAGCTGAATATCCCGGAATAATTGTTTTCCCCGGT
Organism: Eubacteriales bacterium; assembly: GCA_028708525.1. Lineage (GTDB taxonomy): Bacteria > Bacillota > Clostridia > Saccharofermentanales > UBA5734 > JAQVYV01. Next base: position 2,836 of record JAQVYV010000070.1, on the reverse strand, counting down.
TTTTTCGGTTATACATTATCCGGTGATGTCGTTACCTTCCCAAGAGGTGGGTCTGATATAACCGGGTCGATCTTAGCAGCAGCTTTGGAAGTTGATATATACGAAAATTGGACAGATGTTGACGCTGTATATGCTGTCAATCCCGAACTTGTGAGAAATCCGTATGCAATGAAAGAAATAACATATGATGAAATGCGAGAACTTGCATATGCAGGATTTTCTGTCCTTCACGAAGAAGCACTATCACCTGCATTTCGAAAATCTATTCCGGTCCATATAAGAAACACTAATAATCCGAGATCTGCAGGAACTGTTATCGTAAGAAGACGTAGAAATTACGAAGGTATGGTCACCGGGATCGCAGGTGCAAAGGGCTTTATCAATATCAATATAAGTAAATATCTCATGAATCGCGAAGTTGGATTTGTTGTTAAAGTACTTAAGATTTTTGCTGACGAAGGTATTCCGTTTGAACACATGCCTTCCGGAATCGATTCGGTTTCAATCATTCTGAAACAAGCTAATATCTCATCAGAGAAAGAGAAACGTGTGATCGATCGTTTGAAGGATGAACTGAGTATTGAAACAATAAATATCAGCAGAAATCTGGCCCTTGTAATGATAGTCGGTGAAGCAATGGCTAAAACTGTCGGAGTAACTGCAAGAGCTGCCGGATGCCTTAGTAGAGCAGGGATCAATCTTGAAATAATCGACCAGGGTGCTTCAGAGATAAGTGTTATTTTCGGGATCCGAGAAGAGTATTGCGATTATGCTTTAAGAGAACTTTATAAGGAATTTTTCATCAATTAAGCTTTTTACTTCTTGCCTGTGAATAAACTGATTCAACATCAATAAATCTCGACAGATCATTATTTCGCATTGTTGATCCATTGATGATGGTGCGATCCATGAAAAGATGGTGTTCTCCGCGATTGAAGTAAGCAACAGGTCCGATTCCGCAATGAATCAGAAACCCTTCTGATATGAGATAAGCCCCTCTTGCGTCTTTGCTGCTGACTACGCTTCCGTTGGGGAAAAGAATAACTTTAGATTCGCCGATCAGTTCTCCGACTTGAGCCTGCCATTTATGGTTATCTGATTTCACGATTTCAAGTGCTGATTCACCTACCGAGATATTGCCATATGTTGAAGACGAGAATGTCCAACCGGTTTCTTTAAGTCTGGTTATAATGTCTGCTGTGGCTTTTCTGTTTATTTCTATCTGATCGCCGGATATACTGAAACTACCGAACCCATGATCAGTCATTCCTTTGTTTCTGTCATCGACCTGATCACGGTCAGTAACATATCCGAATATGCATTCAAATCCGGTAAGAGAGATATTACCCTTCGCACCGTCAAATGAAAAATCAGGATGTTTTTCGATAAATTGTTCAAGTATTCCTATCACTTCTCCGTCTCTGTCCGACTTAGTTCTTCCGTGAGCATCGTAGTATTCAGACACAACATATCCGGACGGATCGATTTTAAGGTTAAAAGAATTCCCGGAAAATCTTCGTGAAGCATAATAATTTAACCCCTCTACGCTTATGATCAACGGCTTCTTCCCTTCCGGTATCATTACCGGTACATAATTCCCGTCTGAATCTACCAATTTTTCTATATCAATAAGAATGTAATCCCTTTGATACAACGAACCTAATATTGTACTGAACTCTTCTACTGTAAGCATTAGATCTTCAGCGGTACTAGCATATTCATCCCGTCCGAACATAAAAGTTCCGTCACTTATCAACGGCCTCACGGCAATGTGATCAACTGGTTTAGTATACTCTGTAAGATTTGTATTAGCATAAGGTTTACATAACTCCAGTTTCCTTGCTAATTGATCATCGTCAGGGAAAAATTTCTTGATTTCTTCAATATGGCTCTTCGCAGAGTAGTATTTTCCTCTTGACATCATGACGTCTATTTCTATAATTGATTCATTATAGATCGGTTCTTTTATGCCATTAAGATACTTGATGAGAAAATCTTTTAAAAACCCTGATTTTGATGCTTCATCGACACTGATCGCATCAAGCGTCTTGATATGTTCTTTAGATAAATATAATTTTTCGATCTTTTCAAACCTTTCCTGATAACTGAAAACATCAGATATATCGTCAGAATATCTTTCAATACTATCCTTAACAGAGCTCACTTTCATAAATTCTTTAGATACTAAACGTGCTCTTTCTTCAGTAAAATCTCCTCTAACACAGCTCTCCAGAAATCTGAAGTAACGAGCATTGATTTCTCTGAGTGTTATTTCCGAAAAAGCTTCAAGCATTTCTATCTGCGATACGGTCAAAACATCCCCGTCAAATGCAACATTGTTAAAAGAATCATTAATTTTGTCAGTTATTCGGATCTCGATAAGAGAAAGCACTTCATTACGTGTTCTATATTTGATTTTCAGTTCACCGGCATCAAGTATAGATTCTTTAAATTGCCGGTATATTGACATTGCAGATTTGAAATGTCCTGCTTCACAAGCAGAATCAAAATCATCAAGCTTGCTGCGGATTTTTCTTTCTATAACATTGTCAGCGATGAATACAGAAACAATGATAAAGGTGATGATCAAAGATATTATCAGTATTCTTTTCTTTACAGGACGATCCGAAGCAGAACCGGCAATATTTCTGCCGAAAAACCTTCTGTCCTTAACATATAATCTCTTAGACATCCGGATATCCTCTGATCATTGCACATCTAACGTCAACTGCTTATCGGAAAGTGTGCCTTCTTTAATGTAAAAACCTTTCGCCGGTATGTTTTTAGTTCTGTAATACTTATCATCAACAATTGATGAAGCTTCTATGGGAACAAA
>JAQVYV010000069.1 GCA_028708525.1 Eubacteriales bacterium | reverse complement strand
ATCAACAAGACCTGAAGAGATAAGCTCGCCCGCATCAGAGAAGCAGGCAACATTATCGCCCATCTTTTCTTTGGCCCAATCCAATCTGTTCTCCTTTATATCACAGACAGCTTTGACTTCGCCCCGGGGGATCTTTCTTTCAAGAAAGCTCCGGAAATGCGCAGACCCCATATTTCCCAATCCTATTATGCCGAAACGTACAGTATCCTTCATTTCACGACCTCCGTGCACCCCGATCCGCCAAGTAAGGCTTTCAGTGCATTCACCGCTACGGCAAAAGACTCGCGTCCGCCACTCTTTATCTTCATAATATCGATATCCTTCTGTAGTTTCTCCAGACCTTCGAAATACCCCAAATGCGGCTCAATTGAAAGAAAACCTTCAAATCCTTCATGCTCCAGCTCAGCAAGTATCTCAGAAATTTGCCCGTCACCATATCCGGCAGGAACAACGCTCCCGGTTTCGATCAGCGCATCCTTTATGTGAAGGTATTTTATATACTTTTTCAGTTGTCTGAACGCCTTCGGATAAGTCTTTACACCGCACTGCAGAAAATTAGCCGGATCAAAGACAGCCTGCAGAAAAGGACTCGCGACTCCTTCAAGAATATCCAAACACCTCTCCGGGGTATCGCCGTATATATGCTTTTCGTTTTCATGAAGAAGCATGACATCGGCATCGGCGGCAAGTAAAGTCATCTCTCCGAGGCGGGATATAACCTCTTCTTTGTAGAAAGAAGGATCGCTGCCCTCAGGATAATAGAAACTGAAAAGCCGAATAAATCTCGTATCCAAAACACGAGCATTTGAGAGCACGTGCCTGAAAAGTTCCAGATGCGCTGCGAAATCATCAGCAAAATGCACTTTCCCTATCGGAGAACCTATACAAGAGACCTTGAATCCCCTGTCGTCCATCCTGCGCTTGATTACTTCTGCCTCAACGGACGAAAGCTTTTCAACCCCCTTCCCGTCAACACCTCTCATTTCGATATACCGGATACCATGCGATCCCAGAACTTCCATCTGAACGTTCAGATCCATATCGATCTCATCACCAAATGCTGATAAAGTAAATCCGCTCATTAACGTTCCTCCTGCACTTAGTTATCTTTTATGCAATATTGATGCAATATTGATTCAATATCTTCCATACTTCTGTATCGCATACATAACGGTTCTCATGCTTGTCAGTAAACTTCCGTTATTTATCGATCCGGCAGTAGAAAGATTCAAGCCTTTAGCTCCTTTAGCCATTTCACAATCTCTTTTTACCTCTGCAATAATTGCATCTTCATCATTATTCATGAATGTAAGTGGTGAAAGTTGCCCGTCTATCCTTGTCCGTGGCATATACTCACGGATCTCACTCACTGTCACAGTCGGACCGAAATTACAGCCGGTGAGATCAAAGTCTGCAAGGAGCGGAATAAGATGTCCCATATTCGAATCAGAATGCTGATATCTGAAGTGTTCGGGTTCCGGGCACCAATGGTCGAATATTTTCTTCAGTATAGGATAACCGAATTCCTTGTACATTTCATCCGTCAGCATAGCGCAGTTGTCATCGCAGAACAAGAAATCATGCGGAACATCCGGATATGTGTATCCACCTTCCTCATCCAGAAGTGTAATAAGCTTAAACAGTGCATCCCCTATCGCGGCACTAAAACGTTGTGCTAACTCAGGCTCATCGAGGATCAGGAAAATCAGATTTTCTACACCAAAGATCGAAGTCGCAAGTGTTACGGGCCCCCTTATACCTCTAAGCAATTGCGGCTTTTTTCCGTATTTCTCAAATATTCTTTTCTTCTCCTGATACCAGTTATCCGGAAGAATAAACTCACGGATATCCAGTTTCTCGACTCTGTCCAGTAATTTCTCAAGTTTCTCCGGACTGTCACAATCACTTTCGACCCAGTTTGTACCACCCTGAAAAACATGCCTTCCTTCAAATATTTCTTCCAAAGTTTTGGTTTTCGGCAAAATAGCATCTGTGTTTTCCTCGGCAAAATCTTCCCGCAAAAGCCTCTTCCCGACTATTTTCTCCGCTTTGTCATTGTATCTCTTATTCAGATCTTTGCGTCTCTCAAGCGGAGTATGCCCCCAGGGATTTCCCTCTTCTCCGAGTTCGGCAAAAACACACTCTTCGCTCATCCTTATCCCAAGTGCTACCTGAGGAGAATCTTCACTAAAGCAATTCTCCTTGTGGGCTAATTCGTCATCTTTCCAAAACTGTTCCAGATCCATATCACACCCCCGCATATGCGGCAAATCCGCCGTCGACCGGCACAACAACGCCTGTCACGAACCCCGAAGAACCGTCATCCGCAAGCCAGAGTAATGTCCCCGACAAGTCCTCCGGCACACCGAAACGCCCTAGAGGAGTATGACCGATGATTTTCTCCGACCTGGAAGTCATTTTCCCGTCAGCATCAAATAATAGTGCATGATTCTGAGCTGTATCGAAAAACCCGGGCGCGATAGCGTTGACCCTGATCCCACTCTTAGCAAAATGAACGGCAAGCCATTCCGTCAGATTTGAAACAGCAGCCTTGGCGGCACTGTAAGCAGGTATTTTAGTAAGCGGTTTGAACGCGGACATCGAAGAGATGTTGATTACAGAGCAGCCGGCACGTCCGATCATATCTTTAGCGAAAACCTGAGTCGGCAGAAGCGTTCCCAGATAATTAAGATCGAAAACGAATCCGACCCCCTTTTGGTCCAGATCAAAGAACGAGACGATATCAGTATCTTCAATGTCACCGTCCTCGAAATATTCTTTTCCGGTCGACCCCTTCGGATGATTCCCTCCCGCCCCGTTGATAAGAATGTCGCAAGGTCCGAAAGCTTTCATGACTTTATCATGAGCCTGATCGAGGCTCTCTCTATCAAGAACATTCGCAGCAACTGCAAGAGCTCTTCCATAACCTCTGCGCCTTGAACCTTCAGTCTCAATATCCCGGACCACCTTTTCTGCCGATTCAAGTTTCAGATCCAGAACAGCTATGTTACACCCCTGCTCAGCCATCGCAATCGCGAAACCGGAGCACAGAACTCCGCCGCCACCTGTTATTACTACCGTTTTCCCGGTCAAACCACTTTCAACTTTATCATTCATGTGCGATCCTTTCATGTGCGATCCTTTCTTGTGAGATCCCTCAATACATATCATTAATTATCTATCTCATGTCCCAAAATACACACTGGCATTTTCATAAGCAACGCCGCGCACGATCCCGCCAAGAAGTTTCTCATCATCAGGTACTGCCCGCTTTCAACAAGACTCCCGACATACGAACAAAATATCCTTCTGAAATAATCGTGCCTGACATAAGAAAGGAAACTCCGTGAATCCGTAAGCATACCATTGAAATATCCAAGTACACTTCCGGCTGCAAAACTCTTCAGTTGCTCAATGATCCCGTCAATGTGATCGCAGAACCACCAGGCAGGACCCAACTGTATCCTGCCCGGAAAATCCGAACTAAAGGTCCCGATCACAGTAACAAAAGAGCTGTATACGCCCGGTTCCAGAGTATATATCATCATTTTCGGAAGCCCCCGGTCACAGGATACTGTGTCAAGAAATCTGCAAAGCCTCTCGCTCTGACCGGCTGTATCAGCTGTACAATCGAATCCGGAATCAGGCCCCAACTTTGCTGCCATCTTCGTATTTTGATTCCTGATCGGAAAAAGATGTACCTGCATGACCCATCCTCTCCGGTAATATTCCCCTGCCATAAACCTCAGCATAAACCCCGCAAATCCCGACACATCATCTTCCGACAGCAGTCCTGTTCTTTCCCCGTCCCCGGAAGGACCGTTAAGTGCAGTTGCAAAGATCCGCGAAGCCTCCTCATAACTGAATCCCATGTCCGGTACAGAAGACAAAGCATGATCTGAGATCCTGCATCCCGCATCAGCGAAATGATCCATTCTCAGTTTCAGTACTTCAAGTAAACTGTCGAGATCGGTTACAAGCATCCCGGCACTTTCTCCAAGAATGCTTAAATAATCCGTGTAATCTGCACATCCTGCAGCCAAAACCTTGTCCGGTCTGAAAGTAGGTACGACCTTAGTCTCAAAGGAGTCATCAGTGGCGATCGCAAAATGACCATCAAGACTGTCTGAAGGATCATCAGTCGTAGCTATAAACGCCACATTCGATTCCCTGATAAAACTCCGGGCAGTATACCTTCCGCTTTTCATCTTTTCATTTATCTCATCATATATCCTGCCGGCATTCTCCGACGTCAACGGTTCGGTGATGCCAAAATATTTCCGCACTTCCATATTGCTCCACACAAATAGCGGATTCCCGATGGCTTTCTCCAATGCACCGGCATATGCAATAAACTTCTCTCTGAAAGACCTGCTGCCGGTTATGAATTCTTCGTCCACACCTGCACCCCGCATAAGCCGCCATTTATAATGGTCGTGCTCAAGCATGAGCGCTCCGACATCAGAAAAGACCCTGTCGTCAGCGATATCTTTTGCCGAAAGATGACAATGATAATCACATATAGGCATATCGGCAGCAAATTTCTCATAAAGCCTTACACCTGTTTCATTATCCAGCAGAAACCTTCTGCCCATAAACTCACTCATTGTTTTCAGTCATCCTTTCTCTGCTTGCCCAAAGCCCCAGGGCCGGGTTGCTGATATAGAAAAACTCTTCCCCATCAGTTACGCGGTTCCATCCGTCCGCCTGTTGTCCGGGACCAAATCGAGCCAAAGCTTCACTGATGGGCATATATCCGAACCCAACTCCGCGGACTTCCTCTTCCGACAGATATCCCGGTGCATAGGTGATCCTGAATCTTCCCTCGGAAGAGCCGTGGATCAAATGCGCAGCTGCGGAAAGGTTCTCTCTAAGATCGTCATTCTTCGCTGTGAGCTCATTTATCCTGCCGCTTCCGACATATCCGTACTTCCTTATAAGCGCGTCGATCTGATCGTCTTCACCGAATTTTCGCACGCCCGGTGCGATAATAATCAGCTCCCCGTCATCAGCCATAGCCATCCTTGTCCTGTATATCGCCTTGTTGCCGAGCCATGTGCTCCTGAATTCCGTGGGATCAAGATATACGACTGCCTTTCGTATCGGTCTGTCCAGCAAAGTGAAATTGTTTTCGGCACTCATTCTGACAGCTTCTTCAAATACGTTCCGCCCTTTCCCAATGAACAGACCGACAGGTTGGATCCCGCTTTCACCGGTGACCGTCACAGTAAGTACATAGACTATCGGCAGCTTGTTAAGGAAGTTTTCCTGAGCATAGTCCAGCACTTTTCTTACAGGAGAATGATCTCTTCCCATAGCCTTTTCCATTCCGCAAACGGCACCCAGCATATGAGTCTTATTTATCATGTCGCTGCCTGCGCATCCAACAAGTATATTCTTGGAATAATTCGCCATCCCTACGACTTCGTGCGGCACGACCTGACCTACAGAAATCATCAGATCATATCCGCCTTCCGCGATCAGTCTGTTTATCTGAACATCGATATCATATGCCAGCAGACCATCTGATACCTTCTCTACGAACGAACCCGGCACTACGCCTACAGAAACAACGTCGTTCCTCCAGTTGTGAGCAATAAATCTTTCCAAAGGTATCTCATCGCCAAACATAGCCCGGCACTGCTCTTCGCTCATCGGTTCATGTGTTCCTAAAGCAGGCAGTATATCTACATGTGCCTTATCCTTGAGCAGTTCATAATACATCGCCGTGATCGTGCCGGCATACGAATGTGACCTCGTATGATCGGGTGGTATGATCAGCACCCTGTTAAGAGAATCATCCCCCGAAGATCCTACCGAGAATTTCTCAAGTGATCTTTCCAATGCTGATTTTATGTCGCTGTCTTCGATCCTGCTATTTTCTTTCGCTGTCAGTACGACCTTATCCATATATGTGCATTCCCTGCATCATTTCCATGTTTCATGCATTATACGTGCTCGAAGCAGTATCTCCGCCTCTGCCGGTCCAGTTGGTGTGGGAAAACTCTCCTCTCGGTCTGTCTGTTCGTTCATAGGTATGCGCACCGAAATAATCCCGCTGAGCCTGAAGTAAATTGGCCGGAAGCATCTCACTCCTGTAGCCGTCATAATAAGTCAACGCCGAGGCAAAAGCAGGTACAGGTATCCCTGCGCTTACCGCGAGAGCTATCGTCTTCCTCCAGCCATCCTGACTTTTGTCGAGTTCTTTCGTGAAATACTCATCAAGCATGAGGTTCCCCAGCTTCGGTTCTTTATCGTAAGCCTCTTTAATGTTACTCAGAAACTGTGACCTTATTATACAGCCGCCGCGCCACAAAAGAGCTATACTGCCATAGTCGAGATCCCAGCCGTATGTTTGCGATGCCGCTTTCATGAGCGAGAACCCTTGAGCATATGATATGATTTTGGACGCATACAGAGCATCATGGATGTCTTCTATAAACTCTTTTCTCTCCTGCAAAGTCGTAAATACAGCTTTGCCTGAAGGTCCTTTTAGGATCCGGGAAGCATTCACCCGCTCGTCTTTCAATGCTGAAAGGCATCTGGCGAAAACAGCTTCACTTATCAATGTCAGCGGTATCCCCTCGTCCAGTGCCGTAACAGAAGTCCATTTACCTGTTCCCTTCTGCCCTGCAGTATCCAGAATATTGTCCACAAGAGCAGATCCGTCTTCATCTTTATATGCGAGTATCTCGCCTGTGATCTCGATCAGATAGCTGTCCAAAACACCTTTGTTCCACTCATCGAAGACCTTGCCGATCTCTTCAGCAGTCATTCCCGCATACGTCCTCATTATCTGGTAGGCTTCACAGATCAGTTGCATATCGCCGTATTCGATACCGTTATGGACCATTTTGACAAAATGCCCCGCTCCGCCCTGTCCGACCCATTCACAGCAAGGTGTACCGTCTTCGACCTTAGCTGCGATAGCCTGAAATATCGGCTTAACAAGCGGCCATGCCTGCGGCGAACCGCCCGGCATTATGCTGGGACCTTTAAGCGCGCCTTCTTCACCTCCGGAAACGCCCGTCCCGATGAAATAGATCCCATCCTTTTCGCACCTTTGTGTTCTTCTTATGCTGTCCTGAAAGTATGAATTGCCCCCGTCTATTATAACGTCACCTTCAGAAAGAAGAGGGATCAGTTTCTCTATGACATCGTCAACCGGCTGACCGGCTTTGATCATCAGCATCACTTTCCTTGGCACAGTGAGACTTTCAACCAGTTCCTCCGGCGAATAGACCCCTTTGATGTTGAGCCCCTTTGCTCTTCCCTCGATAAATTTAGTAACAACACTTTCTCTTCGGTTATATGCCGCAACCTTAAAACCTCTGCTCTCGATATTCATGACGAGATTCTCTCCCATCACACTAAGTCCCATAACGCCTATATCCATTTTCTTTTCCTTGTCCATAACACGATCTCCTTATCTTTTAACTCGCATGTTATCTCTTAACACTTGCGTTATCTCTTAACGCGTGCGTTACCTGCCCAAATGCTCCAAACCTGTTCTTCATCTGCCGGTTCGCAATAGTCCTTCAACGAGCCCGCCGCAAGCGCTCCGCACGCCCAGGCAAATCTGTTCCATTTCTCAGGTGTCCATGACCTTAAGATCCCGTATAGCAATCCTCCGACAAAGCCGTCGCCTCCTCCGATCCTGTCAAGAACTTCTATCCGCCGTGGTTCTATTATATCCCATTCATCACCGGACAGAAGCAGCGAACCCCACATATGGGTATTTGCGTTTAACACCTGTCTTAGCGTTGTTGCGTAAACCGAAACATCCGGGAAAACAGCTCTGACACTTCCGATCATGTCCTTATAAGCTTCGATCTCTTCCTTGATATCCACGCCATGTGTACCTGGTCCCTCTATCCCAAAACACAGCTGATAGTCCTCTTCGTTTCCGATGAGGATATCTGAAATTTTCGCGATGCGAGTGAAAACATTTCTTAGTTCATTCTCTCTTTTTTTCCAGAATGAAGCCCGGTAATTGAGGTCAAAAGAAATCAATGTACCCTGTGCCTTGGCTGCTTTGGCAAGTTCCAGGCAGAAAACTCCTGTTTCCGGCGATAACGCCGCAATAAGTCCTGACAGATGAAGGATCTTTGTGCCTTCCTTAGCGAATATCCTTTCCAGATCGAAA
>JAQVYV010000068.1 GCA_028708525.1 Eubacteriales bacterium | reverse complement strand
GGATTTACAATAGATGCTCAGATAGAAACAGCTTCTGCTATAAATGTGGTTATGCTCCCGGCTGAAGCGATGAGAAGGGAACTGGGCAAATATTATGTTTTTACACTGAATGAAGATGAAACGGTGAGCAGGCATTATTTCGAACCGGGTATCCAGTCTGAATTGTATGTCCAGGTGATCAGCGGATTGGAGAAGGGAGATAGAGTAGTTATGAGTCCGCCTGCAGAACTGGAAGACGGAATGAAGGTCAAGGTGAGTGAGGATGAGTGAATCTGTCATCAGCCTTAAAGATTGCTGGAAAATATACAGGACGGGCGAGATCGAACTTACTGCTCTCAGAGAAGTTTATGTGGAGATCAACAAAGGAGATTTTGCCGTAATAATGGGACCTTCAGGGTCAGGAAAATCCACTCTGATGAACATTATAGGCTGTCTTGACAGAATGGACCGCGGTGAATATTTGTTGAATGGCAGTAATATAAGACAGATGAGACCAAATGACCTTGCATTACTAAGAAACCAGGAGATCGGTTTTGTTTTTCAATCTTTTAATCTTCTCCCAAAGCTTGATCTGATAGAAAATGTTGAGCTCCCGATGATTTATGCCGGTATACCCAGAAGAGAAAGAAATGAAAGAGCAATGGCAGCTCTTGAATCTGTCGGACTCATGCCATGGATAAAGCACAAGCCAAACGAAGTTTCAGGGGGACAGAAGCAGCGTGCGGCGATAGCAAGATCGATCGTTATGAAACCTGCTTTGTTGATAGCAGATGAACCGACAGGTAATCTTGACACTAAATCATCTAAAGAAATAATGGATATATTCACAGAGCTTAACCGAAGAGGAGCGACAATAATACTTATCACACACGAAGATGATATCGCTGCGTATGCTAAGAGAATTATCAGGATAGTGGATGGCAGGATCACATCGGACAAGGCGGTGGGGTGATGCTTCTTGAGAGCTTGAAAATGGCGTTCAACAGTCTCATCGCCAATAAAATGAGAGCATTACTCACTATGCTTGGTATAATTGTGGGGATCGGTTCTGTAATTGCAATAGTTTCGCTTGGTGAAGGCGGAAAGAATGAGATAATGTCGCAGTTCGAACAGGTGGGCACATCAACGGTCATTATTCAGGTGCGATCGTCGAAAGCTCAACCGGATGATTACATTACACAAAGTGACATAACGGCGATTAAGGATAGGATAGATTCGGTAAAATATGTTACTTCATCATTACAGTCTTCAGCAAGAGCTTACACGGAAATGGGCAGGAAGAATATCGTGATTTCAGCGATCGATGACGATTACAACAGATTCATGCCTTTGGAGATATTGTATGGCAGGATATTTAATGAGATCGAATACTCGGATGCTTTACCTGTTGCTATAATAGACAGGATCGCGGCGAGGGATCTTTTCGGGCGTGAGAATGCTGTCGGTGAAAAGATGACAATAGATCGTGAAGGCAGGCTTATAAGAGTAACGGTAATAGGTGTTTGTGAATCTGTTACAAGCCAGTTTGCCGGGTTTGCAGGTAATTTTGCGGATAGTTCTGAGCTTTCATCCATGCCTGTTTTCGTTTATTCACCTGTGAAAACTTTGCGGGGAATTGTTGATACTGAGGACAAATTATCATCAATCTATGTAATGGCAAGTAAACCTGAACTTGTTGATGAGGCAGGTTCTTCAGTGATCAGAATGCTGGAACTGCGAAAAGGCAACGAACAGAAACAAGTATACAGAAGCCAGAATATGACATCGATATTGGAGCAGGTGGATGAAATAATCAATATAATGACTATTTTTATCAGTGCGGTAGCGGCGATATCACTTCTTGTCGGTGGGATAGGGGTAATGAATATAATGCTCGTATCCGTTACGGAAAGAACGCGTGAGATAGGGATCCGCAAAGCTATAGGTGCGACAACAGGAGATATAATGCTCCAATTCATAACCGAATCCGTGATACTGACTTTTGTCGGGGGGATTTTGGGGATAATGTTCGGGTTGGGGCTTTCTTATGCTATATCAGGAGTTGTTCAGAGATTAGATGTGGGTCAGATAACTCCATATCTCAAATTAAGCACGATCCTTCTTGTTGTTGCATTTTCGAGTTCCGTAGGGTTGTTTTTCGGCATATACCCTGCAAGAAAAGCAGCGAATCTTGATCCTATAGAAGCGCTCAGGTACGAATAATCACAAATTAAGTAATTTAAGTAAAAGGTATCCAAGGTCGTATTGTAAAAATCATCCGCAGCCATTAAAATGGAATCTGTAGGTCATCCCGGTATCTCTATTATAGAACAGGAGAATTATCATCGACAGGAAAGCGGATGTTAAAGGATTAGAAGATGTTTGTGCTGTCATTCCCGTTTTAAATCCGGATAAGAAGTTCCTCGATGTTGTAGAGGCACTTGTCAGATCAGGGTTCGGTAAGATTATCATTGTGGATGACGGAAGCGATGAAAGCCACAGATATTATTTTGAAGAAGCACTGAAGGAACCACAGTGTTTTATGATAAGGCATGCTAGAAATCTTGGTAAGGGAAGAGCTATCAAGACAGCCATTAACTACTATCTTAACAACTATGAGAAAATGAAGGGGATAGTTACAGTCGATGCTGATAACCAGCATCATATAGATGACATAATCAAGTGCTCCCGGAAACTCCTCGAAGATCCGGATTCACTGATACTGGGTTCAAGGGATTTTAAAGGTGATCACGTTCCCAGAAGCAATAAGATGGGAAACAGGATAACAAGTTTTGTTATGACTTTCTTGTGTGGGATCAGGATATCGGATACTCAGACCGGATTAAGAGCTATGTCAAATGGCTCGGCCGGGATATTTCTGGACATTGAGGGAGAACGATTTGAATATGAGACCAACATGCTTATAGAAGCGAAGAGACATGGTATACCAATAAATGAGGTGCCCATAAGAACAGTTTATATTGAGGAGAATAAATCATCACACTTCAACCCTCTGACCGATTCGTATAAGATCTATGCTCTGATAATTAAATATCTCTCTTCCTCGATAGGTTCTGTAGTGATCGATCTTGCGGTATTTTCTCTTGTCATGTTTGCCGTCAGAACACAGCCCCTGGAGATAGGGATCCCGGTTTCAACTGTTATAGCACGTATTGCGTCTTCATTATTCAATTATTTCATGAACAGGAGATTTGTTTTCAGATCTGTTCATTCTGTTTCTCAGACCATACTGAAATATTATCTGCTTGCTTCGTTCCAGATGCTTTTGTCTATAGGCGGAGTCTATTTTCTTGCCAGAAACATATCTGTGAATGCGACTCTGATAAAGATGTGCGTAGATGTTATATTGTTTTTTATTAGCTTTCAAATCCAAAGAGAGTGGGTGTTCAGAAACAAATGAAGAAGAATCAGGAAAGAAAGAGGAACAGAAAGGTACTGAGGATATTTGCGCGTATATTTGCAGGAGTGTTGATTTTCATATTATCAATAGTGCTCCTGCTTTTCGGTGCTCTCACAATGATACATAAAGGTCCCTATCCAAGAACAAGGGCTCTTTTCGTCAGTACAGTAATGGAAACAAGTGCCGCTAAGTTTCTTGCGCAGATGTATATGACTGATGAAGAGATAGAGCAGATGCTTAAGAAAAATTCAGTTGATGATTTTGAGGGAGTGACTACAAATCCTGATGATATTGAAATACCGGACGAAATCCCTGATGATGTTGAAGAGATAGAGATCGTAGATATTACCGGATCTACATACAGGGGTAAAATGATGATCGTCAGAGACCCGTCCAGGATAGCTGTTGCGACTATTCCCGAGTTTGGTGAAGGCAAAGGAGTCCGGACCCATGAGATCATTATTTCGCATGATGCCGTAGCGGGAATAAATGCCGGAGGGTTTCTGGATTACGGAGGTAAAGGTGACGGGGGCACACCTGACGGGATAATAATTAAGGATGGAAAGATCGTTTTCGGCTCAGCCGGCAAAACATACGACGTTATCGGATTTGATGACAGGCATATCCTTACATTGGGAAAGATGACCGGTCAAGAGGCTATTGATCGTAATATTCGTGAAGCAGTCAGTTTCGGACCTATTCTGATCGTCAACGGAGAACCCGGGCATTCTCTCGGCAGCGGTGGGGGTTTGAACCCAAGAACTGCTATCGGACAGAGAAAAGACGGGACCGTATTACTGCTTGTTATAGATGGAAGACAACCTTCCAGCATAGGTGCATTGTACACTGATCTTATCGATGTAATGCTTGAGTTCGGAGCTTATAATGCCGCAAATTTAGACGGAGGTACTTCGACTGTTATGGTGTATGAGGACAAGATCATCAACTCGTGTGTCACACCTAACAAGCCGAGAAAGACACCGAGCGCTATAATCGTTAAGGAGAAAGGCGAATGAAGAAGGGCTTAAAGAAAAGAAGATCCGGATCCGGGATAGGGTGGATCCCGGCAATATGCGTACCCCTGATCCTTGTCACTGCAGCCCTGTATGTTTTTTCTAAGCTTCTGTACGGCTTCGAATACTACTCTCCTGTTGTTACGGTCGAGGGGTATTATGAACTGATAAAAAGCGGAGATTATAATGCTGCAATGGATATGCTGGGAATTGAAGGAGACGAATTGAATGATCGCAGCAGGATCATAGATTATTTCAAAGATCTTTACGGCGATAAGATAGAATCTGTTGCATATGCGGAACGCAAGCTTCAGAGAACAGAGAACAATGTATATTTTGACGCTTATGTGAATGGTAAAATAACTCAGAAATTTGTTCTGACAAAGACAGGCGAGAAGCGGATGAGATATTTCGATACATGGACAATATCACTTATCGATCAGATCCCGAAAACATCGTTGACTGTTCATGCTCCCATAGGGGTATATATCAAAGTTAACGGCAGAGACATAGATGAAACTTACCTGACAGAGGAGCCGTTATATGTTATCGACAAATATAAGAATGTAAAGGATAACAACAAGATAATTGAAACAAGTACCTATGTTGTGAAGGATCTTATCAAGGGATACGACATTGAAGTTTTATCTGAAGACAATGAACTATGTGAACTGATACTTCTTGAGGAAAATGAAGCAGGAACTGTTTACCGGGTGAAGCGTAACATACCTGCTGAAGAGATCCGGACGATGAAGGATATAGCTGAAACCATCACCAAGGGGTATGCAGAATTTGTTTCCAATGACAGTAAATTCTATAATTTCGCTCCCTATGTGTATAAGGAATCTAAGCTTTATGATGATCTGAAGGAATTCTATAACGGATGGTTTACGAAACATGAAGATCATGGATTTGAAGAAGTCAGCTTTTTCGATATGGAAGCATACGATGATACGCATTATACGCTCGGAGTCGAATTCATATTTTATGTTCACAAATCAGGCGTCCGGCATGATTATCCTATGAAATACCATGTATATCTGTTGAAAACCGAAGATAAATGGCTGCTTGCGGAACTGAAAATAGAAGAATGAAGAATTCATTTTTAAAGATAACGATCACTGCTATTTCCAGCATTCTTCTGTCTGTGATACCTGTTTCACATATATCAGCTGACGAAATCACGCAGGCTGCTTCTGTGATCATCAGACAAGAGGAGGGCTATGCCGGAATTACAGCTCCGCAGGGTCATCGGATCGGTTACGTTTATATTGAGTGGAATGTACCGCCTGTTTCAAGAACTGTTACTACACTTGTTCCGCATGAGACGGTCACGTTATCTGATGAAAACGAATATGGGTTTGTGAATGACTTGATCGTTCTTGAAATACCTGCTTTAAGTGTGAATGTGACCTGGGACAATAAGGATAAAGGTGTCACTATATCTAGGATAAGCGTATTCTCACAGGGCGATTTACCTCCTAACATTCAGCAATGGGAACCGCCTCTTGAGAAAGCGGACATGCTTCTTATCTCAACACATGCGGACGATGAACATCTTTATTTCGGAGGAGCTATGCCGGTATATGCCGGTGAGAAGGGGAAAAGTGTTCAGGTAGCATATTTCGTTGATCACGGGATCCTCCGTACAAGAGAATTGCTGGCAGGTTTATGGGAGGTTGGTATTAGAAATTATCCTCTTATTTCGGATTTTCCGGATCAGTATGTTGCTTCTTATGACGCTGCCGAGAGATTTTACGGGCTTGACAATGCATTAGGTTTTCAGGTGATGCTGTTGCGTCGTTTCAAGCCTGAAGTGGTCCTGGGGCATGATCTTGACGGTGAGTACGGGCATGGTGCGCATATGTTGAACGCCAGATCACTGTCCATGGCTCTTGAACTTGCTTCTGATGAAAGTAAATACCCTGAGTCTGCCGGACTGTATGGGATCTGGAATGTGAAAAAGTGCTATCTGCATCTATATGAGAATAATGAGATAATAATGGACTGGACGATACCGCTTGAACATTTCGGCGGAAGATCCGGCTGGGATATGGCTAAGGCGGGCTATGCACATCACATCTCTCAGCATCATTTCAAATTCAGAGTTAGGATCGAAGGTCCTAATGATTGCAGGCGCTTCGGACTTTTCCGGTCTACGGTCGGACCTGATATCACGAAGGATGACTTTTTCGAAAATATTCCGGTGGCCGTAATAACCATACAACCTACAACTGCTCCGACTTTACCGGTGAGTCCTTCGCAAGAACCGACAGTTACTTCTGATTCTGATGCGAGTTCTGATCCGGATGCCGGACCCGGGAAGAATAATGTCTCGAAAGAAATGACAGTTATTCTGATTTTTGCCGGAGCAGTAGCCCTGTCAGCGATTATGACAGTCCGGATGAGAGACAGGATTAACAAGGCAAGACGGAAGAGGAGAAAATGAACATATCCTTGAGAGATAAGCCGATATTGAAACATATCCTACATATACTGCAGGGTGCGATCGTTGGAGCAGGTGCTATCTTGCCCGGAGTAAGCGGAGGGGTGCTGTGTGTTTCATTTGGCATATATCAGCCAATGATGGCACTCTTTTCGCACCCTGTGAAGTCATTCAGGAAGTACTATTCGCTTTTCATTCCGTTTCTGGCGGGTTGGCTTGCGGGTTTTATTTTTCTGGCAAAAGTCGTCGAACTGTTGTTCAATGCTTCGTCAGTTCTAGCAATAGCCCTTTTTGTTGGATTGATTGGAGGGACCTTGCCGGGTTTGTTCCGTGAGGCCGGAAGCAAAGGAAGCGATCGCCGCTCATGGACGGGATTCGTTCTTGGTATGATCCTGCTTTTCACCTTTCTTTCTGTTCTGAACAACTCTGACGCGACTATAATAGAGGCGGATCCATGGTGGTTCGCTTTCTGTGGAGCCGTATGGGGACTCAGTCTTGTTATACCGGGACTTAGTTCTTCGTCCATACTTATCTTTATGGGACTTTATCAGCCAATGACTTCAGGTATAGCAGCTTTGGACTTTGGTGTTATACTTCCACTCCTTGCGGGGCTTGCTTTTACGGTGATACTTACTGCCCGGTTTGTGAACAACTTGTATGAGAAACATTTTTCACTTGTGTCTCACACGATACTGGGGATAGTTATTGCGTCTACCCTGCTTATTTTGCCCGAAGGTTTCAGCAGCCTTACAGAACTCTTACTTGCCGTGATTTGTTTCTCCGGAGGTTTTCTGGTATCTTATTTTATGGATAGGTCTAAAGTTTGATTTTGAGAGGAGAGAACATGTTTTGTAAAGAATGCGGTACTCAACTTCCCGATGGTTTGTCCTTCTGTACTAACTGCGGTGTAAAATTCGAGGAGCAACCTGCACAGGCACAGCAACCTGCACAGGCTTATCCGCCATATCCTGCAATGACACCTCTTCCGGTGAAGAAGAAGGGAAAAGGTTGTCTTATAGCAGCTATTGCTTTCATTGCGGTTATCGCGCTTATAATTGCAGCTTTATTTCTTCTTGTGCCCGGACTCATAACTCCTGCAAACCTCAAAGTCAAACCTGCGGACAGCGATTATCAGTCTGTTATGGCTAAACTGGGATATACAAAGGATGTTTCGCCAACGACAGGAGATGCGGACGACTATATTAATCAATACGGTCCGGTACATACTGTAGATGCCGGGATCACAAGTAAAGAAGCAACAGCTTTTTTCAGAGAAAACAGACCCCCTTATTATGCACTCAAACAAATGCAGTTCAGGTTCAATCCGGATGGAACTATCGAAGCTTCAGGTAAACTGGATCT
>JAQVYV010000067.1 GCA_028708525.1 Eubacteriales bacterium | reverse complement strand
GGAGTACTGCTCCCGTCTGTCTCCTCTTCGCCGGAAAAAGAAAAATAAACATCGTTTTCCGGAACGAAACCTTCAGAAATCAATTTCTCAGCAGCCTCCATGATCCCGCAAAGTGTTCCTTTAGTGTCTAAAGTCCCCCGTCCCCACACTATCCCGTTGTCTATTTCGGCGGCAAAAGGCTCCTTCTCCCACTGCGAAGCGTCCACAGGCACCACATCGTAATGAGCCATCAGGACCAAAGGCCGTCCGTCGCCCCTGCCTTTCCAGCGATAAAGCAACCCGGTCCGTCCGATCTCCTCACGTACACAAACAGCAGAAACTCCCGGATACATCGAAACGAGCAAGTCCCTGAAGCGTTTGAATTCAGCAGGATCCTCAAGTGAGGTATCTTTATACGAAACCGTTCTGCACCTGATCATCTCACTAAAGCGCCCGGTCAAATCACGGGTAAAATCATCCGGATCCATCATATCTTCCCTTTCTTATACAAAATCCTCGAAACACCGATCGCGATAAGAGCTCCCACCGGGACCATGATGCTGACCGACGAAGCAAGAGAAGGAACAGCAATAAATAGTACCAGCATGAAGAGCAGTGGTGCAAGAGCTATCTTCCAATTCCTGGAAACGAATATAACAGCAAGCGCTCCGAAAAGCGAAGGCAGTATGTTTGCAAAAGCAGGAGCCAGTACAGGCGATTCAAGAATAGGCTGCAAAGGAGCGAGCAGAAGAACACCGGCGAAAATTATCAGCACCGTAACGATCGAAGAAACGGCGATAGCGATCGTAGAGATCACATCAGCTTCCTCGGTACCGGCTTTGACTTTCGCTGACTCCATGGCATTAAGTGCACACGGTACTTTAAGGTTTGTAAGATTTCCTGTCACGAATCCAAGATATGCTCCTCCCGAACCAAGCATGGGTGCGTATGTAAATGCTTCGATCGCGCCTACCAGCCAGAAAACGGGTGCCACTCCGAGCAGACCTTTAAAGAAAGGACCTGCGTCAGGCCAGGCTGAGTAATAGATACTGACGACCAGCGGATAGGATATGAACATGAGGATCGCTATGACACCCCAGATCCTGCCCCAGATGTGGATTTTCTCACTATAAGATCTACTATTATCGTTAGTCATATCGCATGACCCTCCCATCAACTCAAAAGATTCGTGACCGGTATCGACAGCGCCATCGACAGAAGCATGCTGATAGATATCGCATAGTCCTCAAGCCAGCGCACCTTCCGAACCTTCACGAAATATCCGCAGACAAGCATGATCACAGAGGAAATGAGCATGATGAAAACAGGTATCCAGCCGACTATCCCTGTTGTGATTTTGGCAAAAATCATCCCCAGAAAGGCTGATATCATTCCCATAAAAAGTGCAGCATTGAAAATGGAAGCCCAGCTTTTATCCCTGCTCTGGATCTTATTGAGCCCTTTGTGGATCTTTTGGGAAAAAAACGTGATTATAATAAGCCCCGACATGATGCCGAGAGTCATGACCCAGGCGATCGTCGAATACACCTTCGGATCGGCGACTCCCTGCGCTATGGGAATTCCAAGCGCATTCGCAGCGGTAGTCGCGGCAGGGAGCTCATAAGTCAGAGCTCCGAGAACGCTCAGCCGCAGCCAGGGAAGCGGAAGGCCAAGAAATTTAGACAGAGTTATCACCCCAAGTATGATAGAGATCGCAGGTGCAATGGTGAAAACTGCGCTTCCCTTCACGACCCTCTTAAGAGTATCGCGCGCGATCCCAAGCTCACCAGCCCTCTTCCATGCTTTGACCAGAAAAAACACCGACTGCACAACGACGAAGACAACAACAAGTCCTGCCGCGGCGAAAAGAAAAATACTGTTTACGCTGAAATCTTTCATGAAGCACTCTCCTCACTCTCACTCTCACACCAACACTCACACACATATTCGAACACGAAATCCCCTGCACCAAGCTCATGCACATTCCCATCTTTCAAACCCGGAAGGATCAGTTTCGCTCTGCCGCCAAAAGGAACAGTTCCGCTCACTCTCAACCGCTTCCCGTCCAGGATCTTCCACGAACACTCATACAGTCCCGCAGGCGAATCATAAGCAGCTTCGGCATGTCCGATCCTGCGATCCGGAACAGGCGCAAGCAACACACTCCTGAATCCGACAGAGTCCTCGTCCTGACGTATACCACCTGCATATTCAAATATCCACCTCGTAACGGAACCATACGCGTAATGATTAAGACTGTTCATTCCGGTATCGGAAATGCTTCCATCCTCCAGAACACTGTTCCATCTTTCCCAAATGGTCGTAGCACCCATATTTACGGCATATAGCCAGCCGGGATACTCCTCATTGAGCAGCAGGTCATAAGCCAGACTGTCCCTGTTAGTCCCGGATAAAATCAACAAAGCAAGCGGAGTCCCGACAAAACCCGTCAAAAGCTTGTCCTTGCTATTGTGTATCATTTCCTCAAGTCTCCCTGCGGTCCACTCCCGGTCAGCAGTAAGCCCGAACTCCAATGCGAGGATGTGCCCCGTCTGCGTATTGATACAGCACCTTCCCCTCGGACTGAAATACTCATGCAGTATGTATTTCCTGACATTTTCCGAAACAGCACGGTACTTCGCCTCGTCATCGTGCCTGCCAAGTATCGCGGCAGCCCCGGCCACAATGTCGGCACTTGCCATATAGTAGACATAAGCAATATAGCCCACATCGGTCCCGCCCATAACAGCCGTTTTCTCGCCCTTCTCGTTATCCAGCGCGAGCCAGTCACCGAAATGGAAGTGAGTGCCCCACCCGTGGTCATCCCCGTCCGTCCTTGTAATGAAGTCGACCCACGAGCTCATGCTTCCGAACTGATCGGCAAGTATGCTTTTGTCGCCATAGAACCGATACAACGTCCATGGGATAACGCATGCAGCATCTCCCCAAACTGAAGAAGCACCCTTCATTTTGAATGACGGCACAACATAAGGCACTCTTCCACCATCGGCTTTCTGTTCATAAGCCATGTCCGTCAGATATTTGGCCATAAACGCATACGGCTCCACAAGATAGCACGCCGTCGTGCAAAACGCCTGCGCATCACCCGTCCACCCCATCCGCTCGTCCCTCTGCGGACAATCGGTCGGCACATCAAGAAAATTGCTCTTCAGCCCCCATAAAGTATTTGACACAAGCTGATCCACCTTACTGCTGCCGGTCGTCACCCTTCCCGCCGGGTCGAACTCACTGTAAAGAGCAAGCCCCGTGAAATCTTCCCTTCTGAGGTCCCTGATCCCATCTATCTTCACATATCTGTAGCCATAGAAAGTAAAGAGCGGAGTTAGTTCCTTCGGTTTCCCGTCAGAAATATAAATGTATTCCGCAAGAGCACTCCGCAGATTTTCACGGTAAAAATTCCCGCCCTGCAGTATCTCCCCGAAATGCAGATGCACCTTTGTCCCTTTCGGCTCATCAACACGAAGCCTGAAGCTCCCGGCAAAATTCTGCCCCAGATCCAGCACCTGTTCACCTGCCGGAGTATGGATCAGCTCTGTCGGTTTTATCTCCTCCCGAACAGTGACCGGTGTACTAAGGCGAGCAGTGAGCCGCCCCTCCGGGCCGTCTGTCACTGCGCACGCTTCGCTCTCAGATATTTCAAGTGTATCGTCCCTGTGTTCACCATCATATATATTGGAAAAAACGATCCTGCTTCTTCTTATCTGCCAGCTTTCATCCGTCCCTATGATCTTCACGCTGCCGTCCTCATACTCGATATGAAGCTCGGCAATCAAATACCAGTTATCTCCGTATATACCTTTATGTTCTCTGGAAGTAAAAAGAAACCTGCCTTTATACCAGCCGTTCCCGAGGAGCACCCTGAGCTCTCTCCCGTCAGTGATCATATCGGTGACATCATAGGTCTGGTACTGCAGCCAGCTGGTATAATCGTTGCAGTAAGGGGTAAGATACTCATTGCCGATCCGTTCATTATCGATATGCGCTTCGTACAGCCCCAGCCCGCAGATATAAAGCCTTGCTCTCCTGACCTTTCCTTCAGTCTCTATCCTCTTGAAAAATTCCGGATGCCGGCTGTTATGGCTGTCGCATGTGATCCATTTCGCCTGCCAGGGAAGGTCCATCTTGGAGGTCTCGAAAAAATTCACATCACTTGAAGCTTGTTCATTTCTATCCGATATCACCGAGACATCCCAGTAATATCTTGTCATCGGCCTCAGCTTAAGCTCCATCTCTGTCGCAAGACTGTCCGGTTCTTCACTGTACCCGGTATCATAGATCATATGTTCAAAAGCTTCGTCTCCGGCGACCCTGATCCTCGCCAGTTTCTGCGTTGTGCCGGCAGCATCTCTGACTTTCCAGGAAAACACTGTCCTTGTCATCTGATATCCTATTGGGTTTGTAAGGTGGTTTACTTTGCAGGCGTAAATTTTCATACAGTCAGTCTCCGTTTCAAGTTATTCATTATAGACAGTATATTATCTATTATCTATTTTTCAATATGACTCGCCACAACAATGAACGGGTTCAACCATCCAAACTGCTTTTATCCATCAAAAAATCAAGGACATTCAGTGTCAGGATTCCTTTATCATCATAGACAGCAGGTGTCATGTCACCTGTAATGATTATTTTTTTGAACGAATCCGCAGCTTTGAGAAACGGACGTATTTCTTGAGCTCTTTTCCTCTCATCCGGCAATGCATATGCTGATTGGATGTAATATCTTTTCGTGTTACGGTTGCAAACAAAGTCGATCTCAAGTTGTTTCCTGATCACTTTCCCGGATTTATCTCTTTCTGAAACTGGAACAACTCCGACATCAACATCAAACCCTCGCACTTTAAGTTCGTTGTAAATAATGTTCTCCATACTATGTGGTTGTTCAATCTGTCTGAATCCCAGTCTGGCATTGCGTAGCCCGAGATCTGAAAAATAGTACTTCTTAGGAGTTTCTATATATGCTTTTCCTTTGATATCATAGCGTTGTGATGCTTCCATAAGAAAAGAATCTTCGAAATAGCTAAGATATTTATTGATAGTATTTGCTGTAATCCTCGATTTTTTAACATTTCTGAATGTATTTTTCAATTTTTCAGGATTTGTAAGTGATCCAATTGATGAAGATAAAATATCCATCAGATCCTCGATCTCCCTTTTGTTTCTGATTCTATTTTTCCTGATGATATCCCTGATATACGTCTCATCAAATAGCGAATGCAAAAGATTCGACTTGTCTTGTTCGGCTGCCAGAACGACCATAGGAATTCCGCCATAAAGCATATATTCGGAGAAGCCATGATAAATATCCCCATTAAATGCTGACATGAATTCAGAGAAGCAAAGAGGATACATATGTATTTCATCGCCTCTTCCGGCAAATTCAGTCACAATATCTTTCGATAGGAATTTTGCATTGCTTCCTGTAACATAAACATCCACATTTTTACTGTCATTTAAGCCATTAAGAACGGATTCAAAGCTGTCCATAAGCTGGATCTCATCCAGCAAATAATAATACATATCTTCATCCTGCATTCTTTCTTTTGCCCAGGAATAGAACACATCCGGATCTAAATATCTGACATTCTCTCGTGAGTCAAATGCCATTTCAATTATATGGTCTTCTTTGATCCCTTCTGATAAAAGGTGATTTTTATAAATAGTACGCAGCAAATAAGATTTACCACAACGTCTGATTCCGGTGATAATTTTTATTAAATCGTTGTGTCTTTTCCGAATCAATGACTCTAGATAAAAATCACGCTTTATCTCCATACTTAACCGCCTTCCTGCGAATGATTTATGCAACATTTGCTATTTTTCATTCGTATTATACTACCTGTCAGTTAATTATGCAAATCCATATAAAGCCCTGAGACTCCGCGAAGGTTATCTATGATCAGCACTTTCGCTTATACCCTAAATTTTACATCTTGGATCTATTGATTACAATTGTAATTAGACATTTACTCCGGGGTCCTGAATTTTCTCCATCCAAAAGACACATATCCCTGTCCCTTTCAAAAACCCCATCGGCTGAATAATCCAATAGTTTTACCCATTAAAGATATCATAAAAACGAAAAGTCGAGCAAATAACTTAAAAATAATTGATTGGAATCGTCCTTCGCGCCTTCAAGAACAAGAGTTCCCGGTCTCTTCTCACCTGGAATCGGTGTTGGCAGTCTATTCCCTGATGTGGATAAGTACGACATTCAGATCGAGGCATGGGCTCCTTTTGGCGAAGGCAGAGGCGGCGTTTTCCAGAACGAAATGCTGGTGGAAAATCTGAACGTCTTCGACTTTGCTCTTTCGGATGATGACATGGCGGCTATCGCTACCCTTGATAAAAAAGAAAGCTCTTTTTTCTCTCATAACGACCCTGTAATGGTTGAGTGGTTCGTTCAGATTGTCGAAGAGCGAAAAAAGCAATCCGATAATGCAAATGACAAGAAGAACCGGCAGTGCAATAGCTTTTAGCAGATACGAAAACCGAGCGACAGGTCATCCGACCCCTTTTTATTCTCAATTTGAGGCACAGGTCAAGGTCATGTCGCAGGAATGACTTATACTCATGTCCCTGTTGCAGTTTCTCGGGATCAGGCTCATTTTCACTGATGACCTTCATAATCCTCTCATTCGTTCTGTCTAGCAGTTTGGCAACAAGGGAAAAATCATCTTCACCACAAGATAGAAAGCAAAGAGTTCTGTCGGCAGCTATAAGTTTTCCCGCCAGCTCCTCTTCTTCCCCGGCAACTTCCTCATCATATTCTTCCTGAGCTTGCTCCTGAAGCTCCTCAATAGACGGATTGCTCTCAGGTATGAAAAACAATGTACTGAAATGTTCTATCGGCGCTTTCACACCTGTATCTGTTCGTCATCCTGCTTTGTACATCTCAATACGTACCGTGTTGTTTGGATTTGGCTCATCACCATATGATAAGTCTGAGTAGAACCAGTCATCGGCTTCGTTATATGCACTAAAATTGATTCCATCCGTGCTTTTAGACTCATCAGCATCAATAGTAAATCCAGCCTGCTTAACAGTTTCGATGAAGGCTTCAAAATCAGCCTTTTCGACATATGACAGATCTACAATAACATTTGTTTCACCATCATATGAAACATAGGTTATTTTGCCCTGAAGTTCAGGCACCCCTGCAAGAAAGTTTGCCGGCCAACTGTCTGCATCAGTCATATCAATACTTTCGACTATGGAAACAACAGCTTCCGGCTCATGGATATAAGTAACGGTTCCGCTTTTTTCTGAAACACTATATGCGAACATTGCTTTAGCTCCGCTTGAAGCTGTTCCGCTTATCATTATGCTGTCAGCCGTTATCACATCCAAATCATTAGCAAATCCCATGTTCCTGAAACTTACGGCATAACCTTCAGCAGAAGCCAGCTCCATTTCGGCAAAAGTAACTACATACTCTTTCTTGGTTTCATCTTTGAAAATCGCTGTCACTTTTGCTGCCGGTACCGGAAGACCGCCCATAACATCTGCAGGCCATTGATCGCTTCCGGTTACCACTGTTCCCTGACTGTTGTCCTGTTGATCCCCGGACGCATTCTGATTCTCCTGCGAAGTCTGCTGTGAACCGTTCTGAGACTGCACATCCTCTGACGAACCGCCGGTAAGACCGCTTAACAGCTTACACGATGACATCAAAGGCATCGCAATCGCAAGCATTAGCGCAAGTAGGATAACCAAACCGTTTCTCTTCATTGTTTTCATTCCCGTTGTCATTCCAGTTTTCATTTTCATTCCTCCTGTTAAATTTTCTCCGACCTGTATAATATGATCAATTCTGCTCTTGAACGTACTCCAAGCTTTCTGTAAAGATTAGTCACATGGGTGTTTACCGTTGAGTATTTCAACTTGAGTTTGTCTGCGGATTCTTTAAGTGTATAGCCTTCGACAAGTAGTTCGAAAACTTCCTTTTCCCTACGAGTAAGTCGTGCAAGTCTCTCTGCTTTTTCTTTCGCAAAAAGCGTCATGATATTCACCTCCTACATTTCCTGCCTCAATAATGATTTTTGCGCTTATTACTATTTTATAATCAGTATCAAATAAAACATATTATTACATGGAGGGTCGCAGATATGGAAAAGGTTTTTACCAAACTACGAAGATTCAACATGGTCATGGGTGCTCTTCATCTTGTACAGGGAATAGCGATGATATTTCTTGCTACCAGCGTGATCCGGAAGATATCTGAATTCGCTCCTGAGATCAAACAATTTTATATAACATATGACCCGGCTGTCCAGTCGCTTGTCACAGCAGAACGAACACTTTTCGAACTGCCATTCGGAATACTGGTCGCCGTTTTTCTGCTTCTCT
>JAQVYV010000066.1 GCA_028708525.1 Eubacteriales bacterium | reverse complement strand
ATCATGACAACAACTTTGGTACTGGTATCATCTTTACTTCTATTTGTGTCTGGTTGCTCTGCCGGCAAAGAAGGTACGGGTTACATTGAAAGCATGGAGAGTATGGAGAGCATGGAGAGTATGGAGAGTACAGAAGAATTAAAAGGTGAATACAAAAGGATCTCTGCACAGGATGCTAAAGAGATGATCGACAGCGGTGAGGAACCGGTTATCCTTGATGTGCGGACACAGGCGGAGTATGATGAAGGTCATATAGAAGGTGCCGTACTGCTTCCGTATGACGAGATCGATGAACGCGCTGCTGAGTTTTTGCCGGACAAAAATACTAAAATACTCGTATATTGCAGAAGCGGGAACAGGAGTGCAATTGCATCGCATGCATTGATCGCGCTTGGGTATACTGATGTGACGGATTTCGGCGGCATTATCAGCTGGCCTTATGAGGTAGTTACAGATTGAACAGATCAGCGAAGAAAGTGTCTTAGGACGATACGATTTATGAGATCGCGGAGAAGTACGCGGATTTTCCTGAAGTTATGGCTGAAATTGGGTTTCAGGACATAATGAAGCCCATGATGCTGCAGACAGCGGGGAGATACATGACCTTGCGAAAAGGTGCGAAACTTAAGAAAATCGATATGAACAGGATAAGAACAGTTTTAACCGATAACGGATATGAATTAACGGAGGATACACAATCATGAGTGAGTTTATCAACAACAGAGAGTACAGGCAGAATGAACTGAAGAAGCTTATTATGAAGCTGCATGGAGGGGCATCTGTTGAGGATGTCAGGGAAGAGTTCGCGACTAAATTCGGAAATGTGGCGGCGACTGAGATAGCGGCTATGGAGAATTCTCTGATACAAGAAGGTATGCCTCTGGAAAATATACAGCTCTTGTGCGATGTTCATGCGGCTGTTTTCAAAGGTTCGGTCGAACAGATCCATGCTAACGACAGTAAAGACGGCGGGACGGCTGATGACAATGACAAGGGAGATCATCCGGTCGACGTGCTCAAGAAAGAAAACAGGCTGATAGAAACCATGATCTCTGAAAAGGTGCTTCCTGCGCTGGAGGATTTCATGAACAGCAGAACAGAGGGTGATTACGGTACGGCCCATACCCTTGCTGACGCCGTTGCTGAACTCAGCACTATAGACAAGCACTACGCACGCAAAGAGTATCTTATATTCCCTGTTATGGAGAGAAATGACATCACGGCTCCGCCTCAGGTCATGTGGGGAGTTGATGATGAGATAAGGGGCAAGCTTAAAGGTGTATTGGCGATGCTTAAGGAACCTGCTTCCGATGTGGCGGCTGTTAAAGAGGCGACCGAGGAAGTAACAACTCAGATAATTGAAATGATTTTCAAAGAGGAAGAGATAATGCTTCCCATGATCGCGGATGTTTTTACCGACAAAGACTGGGAGAGTGTTTCGGAATCGTCCGGCGAATTCGGATTCATGTTCGAGGAGCCTGTTAAAGTATGGAAGTCCGGTGCTGTCTATGAAGAAAGTGCGCATGGTGCTGCGGACGAAAGTACCGTCGCAGGATATATGAATGACGGAAAGAGAGTAAGTTTCGACGCGGGAAGTCTTTTGCCGGAAGAAATAAATGCTATACTTAATACGGTACCTGTGGACATGACATTTGTCGGAGCTGACGACAGGGTGAAGTACTTCACACAGGGTAAGGACAGGATATTCGACAGGCCGAAGACGATAATCGGCAGAGAAGTAAAGCACTGCCATCCGCCTAAGAGCGTTCATGTTGTCGAGCAGATAGTTGAGGATCTGCGGTCAGGGCGAAAGGACCATGAGGATTTCTGGATCAACATGGGCGGGAAGTTTGTTCATATCAGATACTTTGCCGTCAGAGGCAAGAGCGGAGAGTTTCTGGGGACACTGGAAGTATCTCAGGATATAAAGCCTTTGAGAGATCTGGAGGGAGAGAAGAGACTGATGTCTTGAAATCAAATCTATAAGGAGAGATTAAATGCGCGATTTTATTTACTACGCACCGACCAAGGTTTTGTTCGGCAGAGGAAAAGAGAAGCTGACCGGCGAGATACTGAAGGGGTACGGATACGGCAAGGTCGCGATTCACTTTGGTCAGGGGTCTGTAAGGCGCTCCGGGCTGCTTGACGGGATTATAGATTCACTTAAAGAAGCGGATATAGATCATGTGCTTATCGGAGGTGTCGAACCTAATCCGAAGTTTGATTTCTCCGTGGAGTGTGCGGCGATATGCGTTCATGAGGAAGTTGACGCCATCCTGGCAGTAGGCGGAGGGAGTGTCATAGATTCTGCCAAACTGATAGCTGCGATCGTCGGAAATCGGGAGACCGATCCCTGGAAATTTTTCACCAAGGAAGCTGTCCCGATCGGCGGGTTGCCTCTGGGCGTTATACTTACTCTTGCAGCTGCAGGAAGTGAGATGAGTGCTTCATGCGTGATAACGAATCAGAAACTCGGCTTGAAAAGAGGATTTACAAGCGAATACAACAGACCGCTCTTTGCGATAATGGATCCGGAACTGACATTTTCGGTCTCGCCGTTTCAGACAGCATGCGGTGTGGTCGACACACTCATGCATACTATCGAAAGATATTTTCAACCGGAAGAAGAGGCTGAACTGACACATTCGATTTCTGAAGCTCTGATGAGAAATGTTATAGAGGCGGGAAGGAAAGTTATGAAGGATCCTTGCGACTATAACTCGAGAGCTACTCTTATGTGGGCGTCAAGTCTTTCGCATAATGGTCTGACAGGTGCAGGGAAAAACGAATTTCTGCAGCTTCATCAGCTGGAACACGAGCTTAGCGGAGCATATGATGAGATAGCTCATGCTGCAGGCCTGAGTGCTTTGTTTAATGGGTGGGCGAAGCATGTATACAAAGCTGATACCGGAAAATTCGCGAGGTTTGCAATAAACGTTTGGGGGAGCGATCGGCTCGGGAATGATGAAAGCACCGCGCTCGACGGGATCAGAAGAAGCGTGGATTATTTCGAAGATGTGCTTAAAATGCCGGTAGATATCTCCGAGTTGGGTGTAGATCCGGCGAAGATCGATGAAATGAGTATGAAGTGCTCTAATTACGGAAAGAGAACTTTGCCCGGTGTTATGGAACTGAATGAAAACGATATCAGGGAGATTTTCACTGCATCGTTGTAAGCGCTCATATTTTGTTTTTATTCTGTTTTTTTAGCAAAAATTTATTCTGTTTCAACTATTTTCTTGCAACAAAAATAACATTCTCATATACTTTGCACATATGATAACAGTGTTTGACCTTTAGGGTTTTGATAACATAATGGAGGAGTCAGTATGATAATTATCGGAGAAAAAATCAACAGCACATTGAAGGCTATAAGACCTGCGATGGAAGCAAGGGACAGTGCGGCTATAATAGACCTGGCTAAACGGCAGACAGAAGCAGGTGCTTCGTTTATTGATGTGAATGCCGGGATGTTCCACGACAACGAGATAGAAATACTTGAGTGGCTGATAAATACCATTCAGGAGCATGTAAGTACACCGTTTGCGATAGATTCACCGAATCCGCTGGCAATCAAAGCAGGACTCAAGGCGAATAGAAACGGCAAACCTATAATCAACTCGATAACCGGTGAAAGAGAAAGACTCGAAGCGATCCTTCCTCTGGCTGTTGAATACAATACCGGCATCATTGCGCTATGCATGGATGACAACGGCATGCCTGAAACAGCTGATGAGAGGATCGGGATAGCAAGGACCCTTATTAAAGAACTTACTGCTGCAGGGATAGCTCCGGAAGATATCTATATCGATCCCATGATACGTCCGATCGGGACAGGCTCGCACTACGGCAATGTAGCGCTTGATACCATGAGAGCAGTGAAGCAGGAATATCCGGAAGCTCATATCGCCTGCGGACTGAGTAATATTTCTTTTGGCATACCGGCCAGAAAAGTTATGAATCAGGCATTCCTCGTAGCCGCGATGACCTCGGGTATGGACGGAGCGATCCTTGATCCGCTGGACAAGAAGCTTATGACTTTTCTGTATGCTACAGAAGCACTTCTGGGAACAGATGATTTTTGCATGAACTACATAACTAAATTCAGAGAAGGCGAACTGGAGGTCTGAAGAAATGCGGCATCATATCGAAAACAGGATCTACCACGTAGAGATACTTCCGCCTAAGCAGGATACAGAGAAACTTCACGAAGATCTTGAACTCTTTACCACTAAATACAACAGAGTGAAGGAAAGCGGATATTGTGCCTGCATAACGGATAACGCGATGGGGCTGCTGGCGTTTCAAGGACCGGAGGTGATTGAGGAACTGTGTCTTAAGGTCGAGCCTTCGCAGGTAATGATCCATCTCAATACTTTTCATACTAAAGCAAATCTGCACGAGATCCTGGATACCTGTGTTGCTCAGGGGATCAAGTATCTTCTCATTATCACCGGTGACGGATCGGACAGATTACCTAAGCTGACTCCTGCTGATGTTGGTGCGACAGATGTTCAATCAGTGACATCGGTCGAACTTCTCAGATATATCGCGAAACAATATCCCGGAAAGTTCACCATGGGAGTAGCGTTTAATCCTTACGAACCTCAGGAACATGAGTTTGCCAAAATGGAGCGGAAAATGGCGGCAGGTGCAGAGTTTGTTGTGACCCAGCCAATAATAGAAAAGAACGCGATAGTTGACGAATTGCTGAGAAAGTACCCTGACGTACCGGTTATAATCGAGGCATGGATGAGTAAGAAGCTATATCTTCTTTCCGACGCGGTAGGTTATGAAATACCAGAGGATACAGAATTCGACCCGATCGAGACATTGAAGCAGATCCACAGGGATTATCCTGACTGCGGAGTATATCTGTCACTTCTTGGATTTAAAACACAGTATCATCTGATATCCGATACATGGGTACGGGAATGAACATTGCGGAGGAATTTATTGAATTATGAAGATAGTTGTTTGTATAAAGCAGGTTCCGGCAACCAATGATGCCAAGATAGATCCTGAGACTAAGAGGATAATTCGGGAAGGACTTAAAGCAATTCTGAATCCTTTCGATACTTATGCTGTTGAAGAAGCTGTTCAGCTCCGGGAAAGATTTGGCGGGGAGGTCATAGTCCTGTCGATGGGACCCGAGAAGGCTGCTCTTTCGATCCGTGAAGCCGTTTCTGTAGGGGCCGACAGAGGTGTTTTGCTTAGTGACAGAGCTTTCGGAGGCTCGGATACCTGGGCTACAAGTTATGCTCTCGCGAACGCGATCCGGAAGATCGGAGATGTAGATCTGGTGATCTGCGGTAAGCAGGCAGTTGACGGTGACACTGCCCAGGTCGGGCCAGGTATAGCTGCTCATCTGGACTGGAAACAAGCTACTTATGTTATGGCGGTTGAGGATGCGTCTGATGATTCGATAGTTGTCAAAAGGATGCATGAAGACGGGTATGATATCTGTGAACTGAAACTTCCTGCAGTCGTTACTGTCGTGAAAGATATCAATACACCGAGGATCCCGACCCTAAGAGGCAGACTGGCTTCAGAGAAAATAGAGGTACCGGTATGGAAGCCTGCAGATATCGGTGCTGATCTTTCCAAAATCGGACTGGATGGTTCACCCACACGGGTCGTGCGCACTGCTCCCCCACCGCCAAGAAATACTGTGACCAAGAAAATTTCAGGCACTTCTGCTGAATGTGCCGACGCACTCATAAAAGAGCTGCGGCTGCGAAGCATACTTTAATTTCGGAGGACTTTGTAATGCGGGTTAATGATGATAAACAGAAAAATGATTATTCAAACGTATGGGTGATCGCTGAGGTCCTCTCGGGCAAAATACAGCCTGTGACCCACGAGCTTGCAGGAACGGCAAGAATGCTTGCCGATAAGCGGGGGAGTGAGGTTTGGATAGTCCTGCTGGGGAATAATGTAAGTGAACAGGCCGGAACGCTTTTTGCATATGGTGCGGATAAGGTGCTTGTTGCTGATGATGGATCGATGGCCAATTTCAACGATGAGATCGAAACCAGGGTCCTGGTCAGAATGATAGATAAGTATAAGCCGGAGATCGTGATCTGCGGTGCTACGACTAGAGGACGTGCTCTTATCCCCAGAGTTGCAGTCGTTACCGACAGCGGACTTACAGCTGACTGTACCGAACTCGATATCGATCCTGAAAACGGCGATCTCCTGCAGACAAGACCGGCATTCGGCGGCAACATAATGGCTACTATCCGTTGTTCGGATCACAGACCGCAAATGTCTACGGTGCGCCCGAGAGTTATGAAAGCGCCTGACCCTGATCCGGGAAGGACCGGTGAGATCATCACGGAAAACGTTACAGTGAGCGATAAAATCGATATCAAGCGTATACTTGAGGTTTTTCATAGTTCGGAAGCGGCAGTTAATCTTGCCGATGCGCAGATCATTATCGCCGGCGGAAGAGCAATGAAGGGACCGGAAGGTTTTGATATCCTGCGCGCTTTTGCTGCGAGGGTCGGCGGAGCTGTCGGTGCAAGCAGGGCTGCTGTTGATGCAGGATGGATACCGTATGCTCATCAGGTCGGTCAGACCGGTCAGACAGTCCAGACAAAAGTCTACATAGCCTGCGGGATCTCAGGGCAGATACAGCATTTGGTAGGCATGCAGTCATGTGATCTGATAATAGCTATTGACAAGAATCCTGATACCCCGATGATGCAGATGGCGGATATTGCTGTGACCGGGGATCTTTTTGAAATCGTACCGGCTCTTACAGCGGCGATACCTAAACTTTGATATGATTTGTGATTTTGCCGGAGGAGGCTGACAATGGATTATAAAAGCGACATACAGATAGCTCAGGAGAATGAGATGCTGCCTATCGAAAAGATAGCGGCGGATATAGGTGTGCTTCCTGAGGAGACCGAGTTTTATGGGAGATTTAAAGCCAAGGTCGATTACAGGATACTCGACAGGCTTGCTGATAAACCTGACGGAAAGTTGATCCTTGTCACGGCTATCACACCAACACCTGCCGGCGAAGGGAAAACAACAACGACTGTTGGGCTGGGCGATGCTTTGAAGCGCATAGGAAAGAAGACTGTTATAGCCTTGAGGGAGCCCTCTCTCGGTCCTGTTTTCGGTATCAAGGGTGGTGCTGCAGGCGGAGGTTATGCTCAGGTAGTGCCGATGGAAGACATAAATCTTCATTTTACCGGAGATATGCATGCTATTGGCGCAGCGAACAACCTGCTGGCGGCTATGCTGGACAATCATATTTTCCAGGGAAATGCACTTGGAATAGATAACAGAAGGATCACATGGAAACGCTGCATGGATATGAATGACAGACAGCTTCGCTCAATAGTTGACGGCCTTAACGGCAGAACAAACGGAGTACCCAGAGAAGACGGTTTCAATATCACAGTAGCTTCCGAAGTCATGGCGATCCTTTGTCTTTCAAGAGATCTGGATGATCTGAAAGAGAGACTTAAGAATATAATCATAGGGTATACGCGCGAAGAAAAGCCTGTGACTGCAGGAGATCTGAAAGCTCACGGAGCAATGGCTGCCCTGTTGAAGGATGCTTTGAAGCCCAATCTCGTTCAGACGCTGGAACACACACCGGCTTTTATCCATGGCGGGCCATTCGCGAACATTGCTCATGGATGTAACAGTATCATGGCGACAAGAACTGCCTTGAAGCTGGCTGATTATGTAATAACAGAAGCCGGATTCGGTGCGGATCTCGGAGCTGAGAAATTTCTTGATATCAAGTGTCGGGTCGGTGGCCTGAAGCCATCAGTGGTCGTCATAGTAGCAACAGTCAGAGCATTGAAGCATCACGGCGGATGTCCTAAAGCAGATTTGGGAACAGAGGGCTTGGAATATCTGTCTGGGGGGATACCTAATCTACTCAAGCATATCGAAAATATAACATTGAAGTTCGGTCTTCCGGCCGTCGTAGCGATCAACCGCTTTCCTACGGACACAGAGGCGGAACTGGAACTCGTCAGAGATAAATGTATGGAGCACGGTGCAAGAGTTGCACTTTCAGAGGTCTGGGGCAAAGGTTCGGAAGGCGGAGTAGATCTTGCGGAGGAAGTAGTAAGACTTTCAGAAGGAAGTCCGGCAGGTCACAGGTTCATGTATCCTGATGATATGTCACTTAAAGCCAAGATCGAAAAGGTGGTCAAGGACATCTACGGCGGTGACGGAGTGGATTTCGCTCCTGCGGCTTTGAAGGAGCTAGCCAAGATAGAAGAAATGGATTTCGGGAATCTTCCTGTATGCTTTGCCAAAACGCAGTACTCGCTTTCAGATGACCCGAAGAAACTCGGCAGACCCGAGAATTTCACAGTAGCAGTCAGAAACGCTGTACTGTCTGCCGGAGCTGGGTTCGTAGTCGTGCTCACCGGGGATATAATGA
>JAQVYV010000065.1 GCA_028708525.1 Eubacteriales bacterium | reverse complement strand
AATGTCAAGATAGCAGTACCGTCTGAAGTTATATGCATATTAGAAACAAGTCCCTCCATCTGCAAACTGCTTACTGAGGAACCCGTCCTGTGTTTTAATATATTAAAAAGATTTTGCAGGCTATTTTTCATTATATGCTAATTCTCTGACCATCCTCATCAATTCATTCAATGCTTCACTCTCCGGGACCTTCTTAATGACTTTACCGTGCTCGAAAAGCAGAAATTCTCCTTTCCCGCCGGCGATACCAATGTCCGCATCACGTGCTTCGCCCGGACCGTTGACTGCACACCCCATTATTGCAACCTTAAGAGGAGTCTTTATACCCTTAAGTTCTTTAGTTGCCTTCTCAGCGATATCTATCAGGTCAACAGATGTTCTCCCGCAAGTAGGACATGAAATGATCTGAACACCTGAACGCCTCAGATCAAGAGCTTTCAGGATCGATAAAGCACAATCAGCTTCCAGGATCGGATCACCGGTAAGTGATACTCTGATAGTATCACCTATTCCTTCAGCCAGTAAAGTTCCGATACCTACTGCGGATCTGACAGAACCTTCAGCAGGTGTACCTGCTTCGGTAACACCGAGATGCAAAGGATAATCGATTCTTTTCGAAAGGAGTCTGTATACTTTGATAGTAAGCAGCGGGTCTGAGGATTTCACAGAAACCACGATATCGTTGAACCCTACAGATTCAAGTTCATTAACAGCATCCATTGCGCTCTCTGTCAAAGCCCTGCCATCGACACTTCCGAATTCAGCAAGATAATCCCGGTTCACCGAGCCGGAATTAACACCTACTCTAATAGGCACTCCCGCATTTTTAGCTTCGTTTGCTACAAGCTTCAACTTGTCTTTCCCTCCGATATTACCCGGATTGATCCTGATTTTAGCTGCACCATTTCTAATTGATTCAAGTGCAAGTTTATAATCAAAATGTATATCCGCTACCACCGGGATCGGTGATCGACCGGTTATCTCTTTCAATGCACGTGCCGCTTCCATGTCCGGTACAGCAACTCTTGTTATATCACAACCTGCCTCAGCAAGCTTCTCGATCTGATCAAGTGTAGCCTTTACATCAGATGTATCAGTATTGTTCATTGATTGTATAGCGATCGGATTACCACCGCCAATGATAACAGACCCAATTCTGATTTCACGCGTCACTCTGCGTTCAAACATCTCCGATCTCCTGTCTTTAATTTCCTGTTAGTCTCATTATATCAAAAACAAGCCCTAACAAGGCAAGCCCGATTATCATAAAAAACCCCACCATTACGATAACAGTCTGCACTTTAGCAGAAAGTCTCCTTCCCCGTATCTTCTCAACAACAAGTAAGAGCAGATGGCTGCCATCCAAAGCAGGTATGGGCAGAAGATTAAACACACCCAGATTCAATGATATCAAAGCAAACAGCCAAAGCAGATCCGCTATCTTCTCAGCAGCGGTAGTTTCCTGCGTTACCATAGAACCAACCAGTGCAACAACTCCTACCGGTCCTGACAGACCGTCTTTCGCAGCGATTTCACCTGTAAATATCTTAGCTATACTCTTAAATGTAAGTTTTACTATCGAAACGGTATATTTTAATGATTCCAGAACAGAATCGCCAAACCCGCCTCCGGCTTTGAATACAAGCCCTCGTTCATTATAGTATTCACGAAGCATCGGTCTGGGTTCTACAGACATCTCCTGACCGTTTCTGATGATCCTTACATCAAGCTTATCACCATTACTTTCTGATATAACAGAAGCGGCAGAATCATAATCATCAGCCATTGATATCCCATTGACAGTCAGCAGAATATCACCTTTTTCGAAAACAGGACTTCCTTCATTGGATGACGGGTCAACATCAATGATCTTCAATCCACCGTTTTCCCCGGTGCGATCCATGGTTATGCCCAGAAAATAGGAACTCTTCTTCGCAGGGATAAGTAAAAAGTCATTAACTTCCCCGGTCTCAGGATCCTTAACAATGAGATCTACATTACTATCCGGTGGGATAAAACTCATTTCCATAGCATAATCGATGGATGTTATGATCCTGGCTCCATTGACTGAAATAACTTTCACTCCGGGATCCAAACTGACCGTAGCGGCCTGTGAATCTGTCTGAATTTGAGATATCTCTGTAGTAACAAATCCGGTTGTGCTAAATAATATAGAAAGAGCGATTATTCCGGACAATATATTGATCCCTGCTCCGGTACTCAAAACAATAGCTCTTTTCCAAGCCGGTTTCAGATTAAATGATTCAGGGTCTTCGCTTGCGTCTTCACCCATTCCTTCTTCTCCGACAAATCTAACAGATGCACCTATAGGTAACAATTTCAGACTATATTTAATTCCCGTCTTTTTACTTGTCCACGAAGTAATCACAGGCCCCATAAAAATCGAAAACTCGATTATCTTAAATCCCAGAAGCCTTCCTGTTATGTAATGCCCAAGTTCATGCACAAGCATCATTAAACTAAGTATCAGAATTCCGATAAAAATACCCATATTGGATCAAACCGCCTTTCCGGTTACAGAACGAGCCCATTTATCAAGTTCTGAAATCGTTTCATAATCAATTTCTTTAACAACTCCGATCCTGGAGTGAAGATCCATTGTTTCTTCAATAAGTTCCGGAATATCTAAAAACGATATCCTTCTTCCGAGAAAAAGTTCAACTGCCTTTTCATTCGCGGAATTCATTACCGCAGGCATACTTCCGCCTGTCTTGAGAGCGTCAAAAGCAAGAGGGAGACAACGAAATGTGCGCATATCCGGTTCTTCGAAAACAATTGGTGATGCATTTACCGGATCAAATTCTCTAAACACCCCTTCAACTCTTTCCTTTCTGGTAAGAGCTGCCTGTATCGGTATCTTCATATCGGCAAATCCCAATTGACCTAAAACCGAACCATCAACAAACTCAACCATCGAATGTATAATGCTCTGAGGATGTATTACTACGCGTATATTCGCAGGGTCAACATTGAATAGCCAGTGAGCTTCAATAACTTCAAGACCTTTATTCATGAGAGTTGCACTGTCTATCGTTATTTTATTCCCCATTATCCATGTAGGATGAGATAAAGCTTCTTCAACGTTCACATTGACAAGCCGCTCTTTATTCCAGCCTCTGAAAGGTCCGCCTGATGCAGTAAGGAACAGCCTTCTGATAATTTTACCCGGCTCTTCATTATCAGGAAGGCACTGCCATATCGCAGAATGTTCGCTGTCAACAGGAAGGATCTTCACTCCGGCCTTTTCTGCTGCTTCCATAACGAAAGCTCCGCCTGCGACCAAAGTTTCTTTATTCGCCAATGCAATATCATGTCCTGCTTTTATCCCCGCTAAAACAGATTCAAGTCCTGCGACACCGACCATCGCTGCAACAGTCATGTCCACATCCGGATACGAAGCGACTTCAATATTTCCTTGCTGACCCGAGATCACTTCAGTTCCCGGAAAATCGCTTCCCATCATTTCCAACAGTCTTTTCACGGCATTATGATCATTCAAAGAAACCAGCTTAGGACGAAATTTCCTGACCTGATCGAATATTTTCTCTGCATTATTGTTAGCGCTTATTGCTTTTACCTCTATCCCCAGATGAGAAGCAACTGCAAGTGTCTGTGTTCCGATGGATCCTGTAGATCCTGTAACGGAAATCGATCGTATCATATACACCTCATGAAATCAGATCAAATAATAAATAATTGCTGCTGCTAAAACAGTCGGAAATGCAAAAAGGACACCATCAAATCTATCAAGTAAGCCTCCATGTCCCGGAAGCAGTGAACCATAATCCTTAACACCGGCTGATCTTTTAATTGCGGAAGCGAACCAGTCACCTAGTTGTGAGGCAAGGCTGGTTATAAGACCTGTAACAACACCAAAGGAAACAAGGAACACACTGCCTTTCGCAACAATGTCAGGTCCTTTCATGACTATACTTATCCATATAGTAATGATCATGATAGTTCCAATGATTCCCCCTATCGTTCCCTCCCATGTCTTCTTAGGGCTTATCTGAGGTACGATTTTATGTTTTCCGAGTGTTACTCCTGCGAAAAAAGCAAATACATCAGACACCCAGGCTGCAATAAAAGCCGTTATCATCCAGAAAAAGCCGTTCGGCATTATAAAAAGAAGAGTAGCAGCACAGGCGAAGGGAAAAACTATATACACCGAAGTCAGAGGGGTAATAACGGCTTCAAGAATCTTCGTCGGACCTTTGGCGGATAAAATATAAATAACTGAAAAAAATGAAAAAACAACGAAAAATATCAGGAAATAAGCAGATGTGTCAGTCAGATATTCAAGGATCTCAGCTCTCTCTAAAGAAAGTTTATTGGGGGATGATACTTCCATATCAGTTATAAACCCCCAATCAAAACTGCCTTTAAGAAATACAGGTATCATCGGAATAAGGATCCCAAGCGCAGATATTGTTATCAAAGGCTGACTGATATCCGGTAGTTTTAGCTTTATCACTGAAGATAATTCGATTAGGCAAGCCACTGAAACCATAAGAAAGAAAAGCAGCGAAAGCATCGGCACAGCAAACCCCGGAACAAGAAAAGCTGCTGCAGTTAGTGTAAACACAATACCTGTAATAACTCTGGTTTTCATGATTTGACTCCACCGTATCTTCTGTCTCTATGAATATAATCCTCTAAAGCTTTTCTCAAATGTTCCTCTGAAAAATCAGGCCATAAAACATCTGAAAACCATAATTCCGAATATGCCGACTCCCAAAGCAAAAAATTAGACAACCTAAGTTCACCGCTCGGTCGGATTATCATGTCCGGATCCGGTATGTCAGGAAGATAGAGATTATCAGAAATAAGGTCTTCGCTGACATCAGCCGGCGTAATAGTTCCCTGAGTGATCATTTCAGAAATTTTCCTGGCAGCATGGGCTATCTCTCGTCTCCCGCCATAATTAAAAGCGATTATCAACTGCATTTTCTGTCTGTTCACTGAACGCTGCACGGCGTTATCCAAAGCTCTCCTGATATTATCGGGAAGTGAATCCATATCTCCGAGTACTCTCAAACGAACACCCTGTATTGCCATTTCAGGTTCATATTTCTCAAGAAATTCTATTAGAAGCGACATCAATCCGGAAACTTCTTCGGATGGTCTGGACCAGTTCTCTGTAGAAAAAGCGTACACTGTCAAATACTTTATGCCAAGATTACCGCACCATTCAGTAACATTTCTAAGTTTTTCAGCACCGGCTTTATGTCCCGCACTTCTGGGAAGTCCACGCTTTCTTGCCCATCTGCCGTTTCCATCCATAATAACACCTATATGAACAGGAATTCTACCGGCATCATAAAACGGAGGCTTTCTCTTTTTCAAAAACCTAAAACTCATCAGGAGTCCTCACGTGCATTGTTGATTTCAGACAACAAGTAATTCTTTATCCTTTTCTGCGATGAGTTTATCAATATCTGAAATATATTTATCAGTCAGTTTCTGAACAGTATTTTCAGAATCTTTCAATATATCTTCACTAATTTCTTTCTTCTTTTCAAGTGATTTCAAATAATCCAAAGCATCTCTTCTGATATTTCTGACAGCGATCTTAGCTTCTTCACCATGTTTGGCGACTGTCTTAGTGAGATCTTTACGTCTGTCTTCAGTCAGAGCCGGAAAAGAAAGCCTTATGATCTTACCATCATTCATAGGATTGATGCCAAGATCTGAAATCTGAATAGCCTTTTCGATCCCTTTCAACACTGAAGGATCAAAAGGCGTAATAGTCATAAGTCTGGCTTCAGGCACCTGTACATTAGCGATTTGATTTATCGGAGTCATTGTCCCGTAGTACTCAACTGCTATCTTATCCAGAACTTTCGGATTTGCCCTTCCCGCGCGTATCGTATTGAAATCTTCCTTAAGATGACTGATCACCTTTGTCATCTTATCTTCAAATGGTGCAAATGTTGCGTTTGTTATTTCTGTCATAAAATCACCTCCGGTCGATTTATGTATGATCGGGGATCACCGATACTATCCTTAGATTATAATCTATGATAGAAATATGAGCAAGTTCAGTCGCTAACAATCGTGCCGATGTCTTCACCACAAACCATATCAACGATATTATGAAGATTTTCCATACTGAAAACACCAATTTTCACATTATTATCTCTACACAAAGCAGCTGCGGTCGCGTCCATTATGCCCAGGTTCTTTGATAGTATCTCATCATAATTGACATGATCATATTTCTTAGCATCGCTATGAACTCTGGGATCTTTATCATAAACTCCATCCACCATAGTTGCTTTTAAAAGTATATCTGCTTCGATTTCTGTACATCTTAAAGCCGCTGCTGTATCGGTAGAAAAATAAGGATTACCTGTTCCACAGGCAAAAACTACTATTCTGCCCTTTTCCAAGTGCCTGACTGCCCTTTTACGTATAAAGGGCTCTGCAAACTGTCTCATTTCTATTGCACTAAGAACTCTTGTCACAGCACCTGCTTGTTCAAGCGCATCGGATATAGCTAAAGCATTCATTGCAGTTGCCAGCATCCCCATATGATCCGCAGTGACACGATCCATACCTTCACTTGTTCTGCCTCTCCAGAAATTGCCACCGCCTACAACTATAGCGACCTCAACATT
Organism: Eubacteriales bacterium; assembly: GCA_028708525.1. Taxonomy (GTDB): domain Bacteria; phylum Bacillota; class Clostridia; order Saccharofermentanales; family UBA5734; genus JAQVYV01. The sequence goes on along the minus strand of JAQVYV010000065.1, from coordinate 1,927 downwards.
CATGTCTGATATTATCTTTACAGTCTCGCCGATCTCTCTGAGAACATCACTGTCAAGTCCTTGGGTCTTATTTCCCGCGAGAGCTTCTCCGCTCAACTTAAGCAGGATCCTTTTATATATCGGTGCAGTCATGGGTCCCTCCTTTATGCAAAAAAAGAGGCGGCACTTTTAATGCAGCCTCTTTGCTTTTAAAACTACTATTTTATCTGACTCATTACCTCTTGAGCGAAATCATCTTCTTTCTTCTGTAGTCCTTCACCCATTTCGTACCTGACGAATCTTCTGACAGAAATATTTTCACCGATTTTCGCAATCGTCTCTTTCAACAATGAGTCAATAGTTTTAGACTCATCTTTTACAAAGGCCTGATTAAGGAGACAATTCTCATCATAAAACTTCTTAAGACCGCCTTCAACTATTTTTTCAACTATTTTCTCAGGTTTCCCGTCATTAAGAGCTTTAGTTCTGAGAACATCTTTCTCTGCATCGATTTCAGCAGCCGGTACATCTGATTGAGAAATCCATTTGGGATTCATAGCAGCGATCTGCATCGCACAATCTTTAACAAAATCTTTAAACATATCATTTTTCGCAGCAAAATCAGTCTCGATATTCACTTCAATAAGAACCCCGATCCTTCCGTTGGCATGAATATAAGAATCAACAATACCTTCAGCCGCTATCCTTGATGACTTCTTAGCTGCTGAAGCTATCCCCTTAGTTCTCAGCCATGCGATCGATTTATCTATATCCCCGGAATTTTCCATAAGAGCTTTCTTACAGTCCATCATTCCGGCACCGGTCTTTTCTCTGAGGTCTTTTATCATTTCCATAGTAATATCCATTATATGATCTCCTCTCGTCTGAAATCAGTTTTCAGAAATTTCTTCAGTAATCTGCGGCACTTGGACATCTTGTTCTGCGGGTTCGGATTCTGCTTTGTACTCCAGACTTTGTTCTACAGCTTCAGCGTCCTCCATAGTGAGTTGCTCGCCCTGATGCCCCTCGATCACAGCATCTGCCATCTTACCGGCGATAAGTTTCACAGCTCTTATAGCGTCATCATTTCCGGGGATAACGACATCAACTTCATCAGGATCGCAGTTAGTGTCGACAATACCGACTATAGGTATGTGCAGTCTTCTGGCTTCAAGAACTGCAATATGCTCTTTCTTAGGATCAACAACGAAAAGGCATGACGGTAATTTCTCCATTCCTTTTATTCCGCCAAGATTCTTCTCCAGTTTCTCCATTTCAAGTTTTAGTTTAGCTACTTCTTTCTTGGGGAGGACATCGAAAGTTCCGTCAGTAAGCATGTTAGTCAATTCTTCCAGGCGTGCAAGTCTCTTTTCGATTGTCTTAAAATTAGTAAGTGTTCCTCCAAGCCAGCGGTTATTAATGAAATACATACCGCAACGCTCTGCTTCCTCTTTGATTGAATCAGAAGCTTGTTTCTTGGTTCCTACGAAAAGAACCGAACCACCGTTCATTGCGATCTGTCTGATGAACATATAGGCCTCGTCTACCATTCTTACGGTCTTCTGCAGATCGATGATATAGATACCATTTCTCTCTGTGTAGATGTATTCCGCCATTTTCGGATTCCATCTACGTGTTTGATGTCCGAAATGGACACCGGCCTCTAAAAGGCTCTTCATACTGATAACTGACATATTTTCCTCCTGTTTTTTCCTCCACGCACCCGAAATATTTGATCATATGACAACAGAAACGGGTATCGTGTGTGTATTTTGAATCTAATGGATTTTAACACGTTATCCGATGTATTTCAACACCTAACTCACCGATTACTGTATATCATCATTTTTTTGAGTTTCCGCAAAATGCAAAAATGGAGTAAAAAATAAACGTTCGAAGCAATTGAGTCAGTATATCTATAGCAAGTAATAGTAGGATCAGTTGTTCC
>JAQVYV010000064.1:7209-8614 GCA_028708525.1 Eubacteriales bacterium | reverse complement strand
TCCAAATGAGGTTATTCCTCATATCTTGAGAGGATTTGAGGAAGCACCTGACAAAGTATCACCTGTTGTCTGGGTATATCCTTTTGATGAGTACAATACTCTGGGGACCGAAGATCCTGCCAAGATCTTCTTTGAGGACTGGTTCATGCGGGGAGCGATCAACAGTGGATTTCCGGTTTCTACCGTTGTCGCGGCGGATCATTTTGCCGAACTTACAGGCAAAGGCAGCGATATTTTCTGCGGAAGCGTTGTGGTAACTCCGGTTCCTTTTGCCGGAAGTGTAATGAACGAAGCTGTGCGTAGTTTTGTGTTTTCGGGCGGGAATGCCATATTGTACGGTTCTTTGGCGGATGCCGATCCGGGACTGCTGCGTCTGATCGGATTAAAGAAGGGAAGCGCTTTGACCGGGCGGGTCAGAGTCGTTCAGAGTGAAAGTATTATAGATACTCTGAGGGACGGGGAATTCGATCAGGAAGCGGTATACTCTGATCTTCTGACGAGCGGCGGAGTGTGCATGATACCAGATGATGGGAATAATGATGGAGCGAACCTGAGGGTGTTGGCTTGGACAGACGGACCTGAAAGAAGAGCTTTGTTTACCGAGACTGAGGTTACCGGAGGAAAAGCCGGAAAAGTCTTCTGGATAAGAGGCAGTGACTATAGCAGGATGCCGGACGGCGGGAAAGGATTTCCTTTGGCCGCACTGATGAGAAGCGCCTTGGCTCTCGACGGCCTGAAGATCGCTTTCGAGAAAGAAAACAGCAGTACGCCTGATCCCGTGATAATGCTTCACAGAAATAAGAATGCACTGATATTCAGCGGTTATAGCCCGGATACAACGACTGCGGTCAAGCTTGCGACTCCTTTCGGCATGCCTCTGCTTATGGGGTATGAGACGCGGCCGGATATGGGGATGTCGGTCTATACGCCCGAAAGAGCCTGGCGGGCTGAGTGCAGAGTGATGGTCGAGCAGGAGGATGACACAGTAATATCTTGCAGAGAGATTGCACCTGTCAGCTACCGGATGCACAGAAGGATCGAAGTTAAAGGATTAAAGAATGCTGTTGTCAGGATACTGCCAAATTCAGGCAGTGATGTGATCTCGACCGATCTTAAGCTGAATTCGGAACATCCGCATGCCGTCGGAGAAGAGATAAGGTACTCGACTAAAGAAACACAGTGGGGAATGATGATAGAGACAGAGCCTGTGACAGGGACACTCGTGATATCTGATAGGGTGTTCTGCTGATCCTATTTGATATAACGCTTTATTTCATCGTAAAAGTTTTCGCGTGTTCCTGCGAGTATAATTACAACGATGCAGTTGCTATTGTCGAATACCTGATAAGCTATTTCATAATTAGTTCGTTGGCAGAAAACATCATAGCAATATATACCGGAAAGA
>JAQVYV010000064.1:0-7109 GCA_028708525.1 Eubacteriales bacterium | reverse complement strand
AACTTTTATTAATCAGAAACTTCTGATATAATTTCCTTTTATATGGTAACGATCACTAGCGTCGCTCCGAGGCGCTTTTTTGGGATGGAGGGTTTCAAATTGGATAGACAAATGTTCGAAGTGATGACTAAAGAAACATTGAACTCTATGACTAAACGTATGCAGGTGTACGCACCTCATATCGCGAATAAAGCCAGACCGGGGCAGTTCATTATTTTCCGAGTGAATGAGAAAGGTGAACGTATCCCTTTGACTGTAGCTGACACGGATAAGGATACTGGTGCTGTTACAATAATATTCCAGGAGGTCGGGAAATCCACGAAGGAACTCGGTGAACTGGAGATCGGTGAGACCGTGCTGGATTTTGTTGGGCCGCTAGGGAAGCCTTCGGAACTGGATCGTATAGGCAGAGCCGCTGTCGTTGGCGGAGGCCTTGGATGCGCTATAGCTTTTCCTCAGGCAAAATATCTTTTCAACAGCGGAACTCAGGTGGACATAATCGCCGGATTCAGGACCAAAGACCTGGTCATACTTGAAGATGACATGAAAGCGGTATCACAGAATTTTTATATGTGTACCGATGACGGGACTTACGGGACCAAAGGATTGGTCACTGATGTGCTGCGCGGGCTTATCGAATCGGGAGAGAAATATGACAAGGTACTGGTCGTTGGACCGCTGCCTATGATGAAATTTGTTTCACTGCTTACAAAGGAGTTCGGGATCAGTACGATAGTCAGCATGAATACGATCATGATCGACGGGACGGGGATGTGCGGCGGATGCAGGCTGACTGTCGGAGGAGAAACGAAGTTTGCATGCGTTGACGGACCTGAATTTGACGGCCATCTGGTCGATTTTGATGAAGCGATAAGGCGTTCGGGTATGTATAAGGATATCGAAGGCGAGAAGAACGCACAGCATGTCTGCAGATTGGAGAAAATGTAATTATGCCGAATATGTCGAAAACGAAAGTGCCGATGCCGGTCCAGGAGCCTGATGTAAGAAACAGAAATTTCAGCGAGGTCGCGCTCGGATATACGGAAGATATGGCTGTCGAAGAAGCAGAGAGATGTATCAACTGCAAACACAAACCTTGCGTTGCGGGATGTCCGGTCAACGTTGCTATACCTGAGTTCATCGCTCTGGTCCATGAGAGAAAATTCGAAGAGGCATATTACAAGATACTTGAAACAAACGCCTTGCCTGCAGTATGCGGAAGGGTCTGTCCGCAGGAGTCGCAATGTGAGCAGGTATGTGTAAGAGGGAAACTGGGAGAACCTGTCGGGATAGGTCATCTGGAACGGTTCGTTGCTGACTGGTATATGAAGAATGTCCATAAGCTGATCAAGCCTGCTGCACCAAACGGTCATAAGGCGGCAGTAGTCGGATCAGGTCCGGCAGGATTGATATGTGCTGCTGACCTGGCAAAGCTTGGCTATGATGTAACGGTTTTTGAAGCTTTCCACGCGACCGGTGGTGTTCTGGTCTATGGTATACCGGAGTTCCGTCTTCCGAAGAACATCGTTAACCATGAGATAGATAATCTGCGGGAACTTGGAGTGAAGCTTAAGACCAATATGATCATAGGCAGAGCTTTCACGATCGATGAATTATTCGAACAAGGATATGAGGCTGTTTTTATCGGAACAGGCGCGGGACTTCCGAGTTTCATGAACATACCCGGTGAAAATTTTAACGCTGTATATTCCGCGAACGAATATCTTACCAGAGTCAACCTGATGCGTTCATATGATGAGACTTATGACACGCCGATAATGAAAAGCCGCGCTGTTGCGGTGATCGGAGGCGGTAATGTTGCAATGGACGCAGCAAGATGTGCTAAAAGACTGGGAGCTGAAACAGTATACATTGTTTATCGCAGAAGTGAAGTCGAGATGCCTGCCAGGATCGAAGAGGTCCATCACGCTAAAGAAGAGGGGATAATTTTTAAGACCCTTACTAACCCCGTCCGAATAACAGGCAATGAACGCGGTTATGTCAACGGTATGGAGTGTGTCGAAATGGAGCTGGGCGAGCCCGATGCTTCAGGCAGGAGAAGACCTGTCGAGAAGAAGGGTTCGGAATTCATGATGGACGTGGATACAGTGATCGTAGCTATCGGTACCTCTCCGAATCCGCTTATCCGCACTACTACACCGGGGCTTGAGACGAACAAATACGGAGGGCTAGTCGTCGAAGACACAACGAACATGACTTCAAGAAAAGGCGTTTTTGCCGGTGGTGATGCCGTCACAGGTGCAGCAACCGTAATTCTGGCTATGGGAGCGGGCAAGAAGGCTGCTAAAGCGATGGATGAATATATCAGGGGCGTGATTCCAGCAGATTCCTGACGGTTTCCCAAGTCGATTCGTCTTCGAACCCTCTGCGCCATGACGCTATTCCTGCAAGTTCATATTCCCGCATGATCCCGATCCGCTGCTCGATTGAATGCGCGTCCTCGAGCCAGACTCTGTATGTGTTCCCGTTTTCTGTGTATTCAGCGTAATTCAGCATGGCCTCAGAATCATATGAATATGATGTATCCTGTGCTTCGAGGATGTTCCTGACGCCGTTCATCGAATATGCCTTTGATGAGACTTTGACTTTGCCGTCATCCTGGGGGATCTCTTCCCATATCCTTGCGTACAGTGGGATACCCAACAGAAGTTTCTGACGCGGAATCTGGTCAAGTATCCTGTCAAGACTGCTGCGTACCCAGGGAATGGAAGAAACCGGTCCTGAGACGGGACTTGATGCCCAGTACTCATCATATGCCATGACAGCCATGTAGTCGACGAATTCAACCAATTTCGGACGGTCAAAAACCTTCGACCAGTTCGGGTTGCTTGATAATACGGTCACGTCCATCGATACCGTAAGATCCAGCTCATGCAGCATGACAGCAAGCTCTCTTACAAACTGAGTCAGATAGTCCTTATCTTCATAATATATGTTTTCAAAATCGATGTTGACTCCGTCGATCCCGAGAAGCTGTGCCTGGACAAGGATCTGTCTGATTACTTCTCTCCTTTTACCAAAATCGCGGATAAATCCTCTGGTTATATCAGGGTCGTAGCTGTTGTTCAAAAGAGCCCACACCTGCATCTCCTGTGAATGGGCCCACTCGACATATTCCAGACTGCCGTCGCTGCGGACTTTGCCGTCAGTGTTGATAACGTGAAACCATGTAGGAGAGATGACATTCAGCCCGGGCATAGGTTTGTATTCACTCATATCAGTCTTAGGTCGGGACATATAGTCCCATGTCAGGTTTATCTTTTCGCCTGTTGGCTTCCACGGTGGGTCGAAAAGCTCCCGCGGTGTGTACTCGGGCGATATCAGGCGGTCAAACTCACTGTGTTTCTTGTCGATGTAACCTGTGATGCCAAGATTGTTTCTCACACGGTACCATCCGTTATCTTCTTCGTAAACATAAAGGTTTTCGTTCTGAGAAACAGAAGTTATTCTGGCTGAACGAAAAAAAGGATGCTCTCTCATAAATGTATCTTTTACGGACTTGATGACCATTACGGACAGTGTTCCGTCATTCAGATCATATACACCATTGTCGTATCTTTCTGCAGTGAACTTATATATAGGTCTTAGGTAATCAACAGAAATGAATGGCGTTCCTTCGTCTATGTAAGCGGGGACATCAAGATCAACAGGCTCATAATTTACATACATCGTAAGTGTGTCAGTGCGCATTTCGATGATCTTATCTGTCGTGGTCAGAATAACTCTGTTGGTTTCAGGTTCGTGGTGGAGCACAGCTCCGAGCTTATCCACAGCAGTATCATATCTGAGGAAAAGACTCTCACCTATGGTCCTGTAGTGCTCTTCTCCGAAAGGCTCACCATTTATAAGTAATCCGGCAGGAACGACTTCTGTTTGCCTTGTTGAAGGATAATAATACCAGAATGCAGCGGTCCCCCAAAGAAGAGCAATTACAAACACAATGGTGAATATCAGGAATCCGTTGAACTTCCTTCTGCGCCTTCTGCGGGACGGTCTGATGACAGTTTGTTCCGTGTTTTCCATTTCATGCCCTTTTTGGTTTGATTATATCACAGGGCAGCCCGGTACCCAATGATTGTATTTTTGAAGTTGACACTGCGTGATTATAGTGTTTGAGAGTAAATAACTAATCAGTTAACAATAACTACTAATAGATAAAGTTATATCAATATACATATGACCGTTGACAAACAGATTACATGTGATTACAATTGAGGCATACTTGAAATTCCCGCAAAACATAATGCCTGCATGCAATGCTTGAATCAAACACAAAATAGATTTGATCAGGAGAAATTTGTTATGTCAGATTTTTGCAGAGTTGCTAAAGGTATCATGTGTGTTTTGATCATCCTTTGTTTGGTCATAACGAACGACCAGAACGTAGTAAACGCGGTCCAGCAAAACAGTTACAGTTATCTTTCACAGGGACTTAGGCGACCTGACCTGATCACATATAACGAAGCAAAGGCAAAAAAGCATATCCGCAGACTACCTGAAAAGGAAGATGAATATACCTTCGTTTTCGAAAACATGGACGGGACCCTGACCAGCTACACGTACGGTACTAAGGTGCAGGTCAAGGACAACAGCGGCGTATTAAAGGAAATCGACCTGGATGTCAAAGAGGTTAAAGACAAAGCAGGTAAGGTCACTGGTTATAAGCAGACAGGCAACGGATATAATGCAGAGTTCCCCATTGAATTGACCGAAGGATCTGGGATCAGACTTGAGACTGAAGATAGCTATATTTCTATGTCGCCTTTAAGAAACGGCAATAATAAAGCAAACAGATCATCTGCCACAACCGGAAAAGTTAAAGACTATACAGGCAAGGTATCGTACAAGAATGTTTTCGGTGACGGAGCAGACATCGAACTGTATACGACCTTGACAGGTGTGAAAGAAGATATCGTTCTTAGAAAAGTACCCAAAAGTAATGTGTTCGAGTTTCATATAACCGCACCGGGTTTGAAACCAGTCGTGACAGATACCGGTGCGGTGGAGTTTTACGACCCGGAAACGCTCGCGCTTAGATTTCGGATCCCGGAAGCATATGCAAAGGACGCGTACAGTGGCTCTCGGACAGAAGGGGACGGGCACTACACAGAAGATATCAAAGTGTCGATGACTCCGACAGCCAATGGTGAATGGATCTATCGGTTGGAACTGGAAGATGAGTTCCTTTTCGGGAAAGACACAGTGTACCCGGTGGTAATAGATCCGTCGATGTTGAGCATAACCGGCGCGGCTAATCAGGATGATGCGTACGTAAACCAGGCAAACCCAAACACGAATTATAATCCTAACACATTCATGTGTGTTGGACGCGACAGTACATTGCTGGCATGCAGAACATATGTAAAATATAATCTGGCAACACTTCTTAGCAAAGATGCACTAGCGATAACCTCAGCTGAATACAGAGTTTATGAGCATGCCGGATACACCAGCGACTGCACCGTTCGGATTTATCGTGTGGCGAATTCATGGAGCAGCAGTGCTATTACATGGAATATTCAGAATAGCTTTACCAGATATTCAATAACTTCGCTCAATGTTGACGGAGCCGGCTGGTATTATTTCAATGTCGCATCTATGGTCAACAGCTGGTACTTGAATGCAAAAGGTGGCGGAGGGTATGCAAACAACGGCTTCGCGATGATATCCGATCAGGAGAGTTTGCTTCGGTACCGTAGATTCTACAGTTCTGAAAGCTCAACAAATCCACCGTACCTGGTTATGGATTATTCATATGTGGACCGGACTGCACCGAATCCGCCGACAATTATAGAGACCGGTCACATCAAACATTCAACCGCCGATGGAACAGCCAAGATCACAGCAAACTGGACCGCGGCGACCGATCTGCCGAACCCGGGCGGATCGGGAATACGGAAGTATATCGTTGAACTAAAAAATACATCCGGTGTTCTTGTTGAACCAGCTACGGTGATTACTTCACCAACCCTGAACTATGTTTCAGCCCAATACCATAACGATTTCGCAAACTATATAGTTTATGTGAAGGCCGTGGACAATGCCAAGGAAGTCAATGGCACATATATAAATAACACCAGCACTGCTGCAAGTAAATCCGTTTATGTATCTGACTGCTTAAAACCGACTAAAGTCAGTTCTTCATTGACACCGGCGTCTTCCACATCAAATCCGACAATTGCAACGAGCCTTACACTTGGCTGGATCGTATCGGACGAGTCGTCTTTGTACAAAATGGAGTATTGGATAGGCAGCGGTTCGCACAGTATTTATTATAGCCCGGCAAAAACAGACAGCAGAGCAGTTAGTATATCCGGGCTTAGCACGGGGAGCTATACCCTTTATTACCAATTCACGGATGTCTATGGTAATGCATCGTCTGTCTATAATGAATCCTTTACAGTAGACCGGACACTGCCGAATGCAGTCTCCATGTTTTCAACAAATATAGTGGGGGATTCTTTCTTGCTGCCTTTGACCTTTACAGATAACTATGTTTTAGAAGAGGCTGTTCTGGAATATGGTATCGGAACAAGTCCTTCCGTCTTTACACAGATATCGACAGAAACGTTAAGCGGTTTATACGACACATGGAATCCGGAAATAAGCACAGAGGGATGGACCGAGGACCAGTATTATACCGTCAGAGTAAGGGTCAAGGATAAAGCCGGGAACTGGAACAATACATTCACAAGGATAGTGATCAAAAGCGGCGAAGGTATAACCATCCCCGCAGCACTGACCGTAGATCCGATCCCGGAAACCATAACAACTCCTACTGTCCAGATAAACCACAACCGGCGAACATCCATGTATACCGATGTTTTGATAAATGGCACAAATTTTGGGTATTTCAGCGCAAACAGCGCAATTTCCGTACCCGTAAATAAGCCTGACCTTGCTGAAGGCCAGCCGGTCGACCTGGTGATACGATCGAACTTCTATTACATGGCGCCTGCTGAATATAACGTAGACAGGCAGCAGCGTGCATATATCCATGAAATGAGTTCGACGAATGATTTGGCTCTGACTAATACAGTTATTGACTCATTTAGTGGAGTCTTGAAACTTGCAACCGGCTATACAAC
>JAQVYV010000063.1 GCA_028708525.1 Eubacteriales bacterium | reverse complement strand
TATTCATCATAATCGACCTTATGTACCACCTCAGCATCATAGCCATCCAGATTCGTGACCATGTGAAGCTTATCGTCCGGAACATACATCATTTTAAGCGGCAGTGACTCAGCTTTAAAAGCAGGATAATAGATATCAACGATTCTCTTAAGCATCCTGCTGTCCGGAACACCAAGCGGAAACACTATATGCTTCGATGTGATCCCCTCTTCTCCATCACAGTAAAGACACACCTGATCATCGATAAGTCTGAAATAATAATATTTATCAAGGCTCCATGCAAAACGATTGTTGAAACAAAGCGCGGACATCGGTATACCCGCATGCCTGAACTTCTCTTCGTAAATGCCCTTGTGGGCTGCAGTAAATAACTCCCCCGGATCAATGATCACTTTAATTCAGACTCCTCAAACCTGCTGAAAAACACGTCAAAAGCAGCATTCAGCTCTTTCTTGTCAGTTATAGAAACATACAGCTGATCACCGTTCTTAGCCATCTGCGAGCGCAGTATCACGATCTCAGAATCCCTTGCCTTCACTCTGTCAGGCTCATAGGGAACCATTACAGAGTACTTCATCTTCCCAACGACAAACTCATCGATCATAAACATATAGAACTCGGCACCGTTTCTGACATCTACGATAACGGCTACTTCTTCATCGTTTCCGGGATCAGGCTGTACACCCGCAGGTTTTCTGTGGTCCTTAACGGCTGAACGATCAGGTTTCTTCGAGGTCGTCTTCATAATCGTCCTCTTCTTCACACAGGCGCTGATACTCGGCGAAAACCTCATCATACTCATCTTCGTCAACACTTATGAGGGAATCATTTTCATCATCACCTTCAACGACTTTAACGATAACCAACTCCGGTTCCTCGTCATCGATAGTCATAAGAAGAAGATAGGTTTCCTCATTATAATCGAACTCATCAAAGAGCATAAACTCATACTCATTGCCTTCCGCATCGGTCATTGTAATGGTCGTCTCACCATCAAGGTCTTCAGCCCCGCATTCACAGCAATCCTCATCATCACAGCAATGTTCATCATCATGATCATGCGGCCCAAACCCAAAGTTCTCTAAATATTCATAATTACTCATATCATCCATCCTCCAAAATTAAGTAGTCCGTCGGTGCAAGCCACTCGTTCTGCTATTATATCATTAAAAAATAACCCCACGCAAATAATTCCGATAATTTACAGACTTCTCAGATAATCAGAAAGAATTATCTCAGCAGCCATCATATCCGTCTCTCCACTCCTGCGGTTTTTCCCTCTCCCCTTGTCTCTTAATATCCTGCCCGCAATAACAGAAGTATACCGTTCATCTCTCATAACGACCTCAGCACTCGTCTTTCTTCTAACCTCATCAGCCAATGCCATAGCCTTATCAGCAGAATTTCCCGGTCTGCCGTCGGTCCTCCTCGGCAACCCAATAACGATGACATCCGCATCATACTCAACTGCATAACCGGCTATTCTATCAGCTGTCTTTTCAATATCGACACCATTCCAGAAAACCACCCCTATTCCTCTTGCGGTTATACCAAGTGTATCAGAAACAGCTATCCCGATCCTCTTCTCACCATAATCGACCCCGATTTTTCTCTTGTGCATCCTACACCACCTTTATTGCAAATTCAGGACAAGAAGCCGCACAGTAACTGCAAAGAAGACACTTATCCGAATCAACCACAGCTCTCCCCTCTACGATCCGGATCGCACCGCTCCTGCAGCGCTTCTCACACGCACCGCACCCGGTACACCAGTCATCTATGTGCAGGTGTCTCTTCTTAGAGACAACTCCGGTCAGTTCCTCCTGCGTGATTTTCTCTCCGGCGAAAAGCCTCGCATTGATATCTATTTCTCTTTCGCTCTGCATCCCAACCGCAAACGCATCCACACATTCCATCGAAAGTCCGTAATCCACAGCCTGCCCGAAATCGTTCAGCAGATTGCCTCCACCAAGCAGTTTCATCCCGAAAACTCCGACCCCTGCAGAATGCGCAGCTTTCACAGCGTTTTCCATATCCTGAGCGAAGCCGTCAAGGAGTCCTATCCCTTTCATATTGATTATCGGATGAACCACCCCGATCTCACGCAAAAGCCCCAAATCGAACTCCTTAACGATATCCGGGACATCCTCTGCACCTAAGGCACCTCGCGCATAAGCCACCGCAATGACAGGCTCTATCGCATGAGTAGAAATACCGACTTGTCCTATAAGCCCTTTATCCCTCATATCGATATAATACATCAGTGCGTCCTTTGCTCCAAGTATCGTAAGAACACCGGGCTGTTCATGCAGCATGAAAATATCGATCACCTCAAGTCCGGTTTCAAGCCTCGCTTTTCCGAAACTCGCCTCCGCCCCTGCGCGGTCCCACGCGTAAGACTTGGTCGATACCACGGGCAGCTCAGAAACCTCACTAAGCGCAGCCTTTATGTGCCCGTATGTCCCGTACAGCTCCGCCGTGTCCCAGAAGTTTATCCCCTTACCGGAAGCATACGAAAGCAGCCTCCCCCCCTCATCGAAGGGTAAGGCTGCTTGTGAAGCTGACATAGTCAGAGTGCCGAAGCAAAGTCTTGATACCGACGGACCATCCGTCCCCAGTCTGCTTCGCGGGATCACAGTTTGGAAATATACTCGCGGATGATCACCTCAAGAAGCTCATCCCGTTCCATTCTTCTGATCACACCACGAGCACCGTTGTGATTCGTGATATAGGTCGGATCACCTGACAGAAAATAACCTACAAGCTGATTGATAGGGTTATAGCCCTTCTCTCTCAAAGCAGCCAGAACAGCACTCATGATCTCCTGTGCTTCCTTCCCGTGATCTGTTTCGATCTCAAATCTCGAAGTCTTGTTCTCTACCATCTGTGCCTCCTGTGGATCCTGAATATCTTAATCCATGTACATTGATTTTACCACAAAAGGAAATCGCTTAACAGTCCTTCCGTCTCTCAATACCCGGATTTACCCGCTCGTGTCTTCCATGTCACCCATAGCTGAGGAGCCAGGAAGAAAGATGAATAGAAGCCTGCAAGGATACCTATCATCATAGGCAGTGCAAAATTCTGAACGCTCACGATTCCGTAAATATTGGCAAAAACATAAGTTATGAGCATAGTCCCGAATGTAGCCACACTGGTGTTGATCGTTCTGCCCAGCGACTGTCCGAGTGACATATCCACCAGCTCGTTCAGCGGCATCGCACCCTGCTCGACCCCAAGGTTTTCTCTGATCCTGTCGTAGATCACTATAGTGTCATTGATCGAGTAACCGATAATAGTCAGAATTACAGCGATGAAATTTTCATTCAGAGGTATTTTGAAAATAACAAATGCAGAGAAAACTATAAGAATGTCATGGAACAAAGCAACAAGTGCCATAACTCCTGCCGAAGGTCCCGACATGACTCTGAATCTGTACCAGACATAGAGCACTATCAGCACAGCCGCGATAAGGAGCGCGTAAACACCCTTACTGAGATACTCAAAGCCGATCGAAGGGTCAACAGTCATCTCCTCCTCAAGGTTGAAATTCATCGCTTTATAAGTTTCATCTTCAGCGAAAAGCTTATCTAAAGCAGTCTTCTGTTCAACACTAAGCGTCTCCTTTCCTGCCACATTGATCGACACGCTTTGCATATCAAGAGCTTCATTGAAATTGTCCTGGATACTGCTTATCTCTACATCCAACGCATCCTCTATCTTCGACTGCAGATCCTCAGTATTCACATCGCCTTCATAAGAATAAACGATAACACTTCCGCCTTTGAACTGTATATCCAAATTGATACCGGAGATGAAAGCCGCAGCAAGACCGATCAAGATTATCACGGCTGATATAGCGAAAAACAGGTATCTCTTATTATATATCTTCAGTTTCATGACTTCACCTTCTTTCCGCCGTAGAGCCACTTGCTCTGAAGCCCGTCATACATGCTCAGCGAACCGGTCATAAGACGAGTTGCCACAACGCCGCAAAGGCCATTGAGTATAACACCGGTAAGCAGCGAATATCCGAAGGAAAGGAAGGTACCTGAACCGAATATCATAAGGAGGATAGCAGCTATTGCAACAGTAACATTACCGTCCATGACAGCTGAGAAAGCTCGGTCGAATCCATTTCTTATCGATATCTTCAGCGGATTCCCAAATCTTATCTCCTCTCTGATCCTCTCAGATATGATGATATTGGCGTCGACTCCCATGCCTATCGACAGAATAATAGCCGCGATACCCGGAAGAGTAAGTGTAAATCCGGGCACAGATATCGCAAGTAACTGCCCGCAAGTCTGAGCGATCAAAGCGATCACAGCGACCATGCCGGGAAGTCTGTAATAGAATACCATAAACAAACAAATCAGAATAAATGACAACAAAGCTGCATGAACCATTGTATCGAGCGCTCTGCTTCCGAGTGAAGCACTGACGATATTCTTCGAAATAACTTCCATGGCAAAAGGCAGTGATCCGGCTTTTATCTTCTCCGCAAGATCCCTTGCCTCATCCATATCAGCCATACCGTCAATGATCGCCTCACCACCGGTTATCTTACCGTTAACTGTAGGACTTGATATCTCATTATCATCCATATATATCGAAATGGCTTTTCCGACAAGTCTTCCGGTGGCTTCGGCAAACTTCTCAGAACCCTCACTGTTGAGTGAGCGAACAACTACCCACTTATTAGTATCAGGATGGATCGCGGCATAAGCATCCTTGATATCCTCACCCTGTATAACGACTTTACCGTCAGGCTCTTTAAACGTAAGCATCGCCATCTCGCCAAGCAGCTGCAGTATTTCATTAGTCTTATCTTCATCACTCGTAGTCTGAAGCGGTGCACGAACGATTATCCTGTTGCCTGCGTCGATATAGATATCTCTGTCGGTAACATTCTGGCTGTCCAGCCTTAACTCAACAACATTCTTCGCAGCTTCCAGATCACCCTTAGTAACTGTCCCGGTATGTTCCGATGAAGGTGCGAGAAACGCCTCGAATCCTCCGTTGATATCGATACCGAACCTGATATCATTTATCCCTTTGATCTCAACGACCCCGGGAATGCTCAGTCCGGTAAAACAAATGATCGCAACAACTGCAATAACTCCGGCAGTTATAAAGAAATTATTCTTCGAAGCTCTGAAGCCATGCGATTTAGTAAATCCCTTTTTCATTTAGCTCTTCCTTTCATGTTTTCTTCGGCAAAAACCTTTAGCTCCTGCCTTTAAAAATATACCTGAAAAGAATTCACCCGGCCTTTAGTCTGGCGATCCGCAGACCAAATACCTGCTCCGGAACCATTGGATTCAGCCTTACCAAAGCATCAGTCCGGCTGCGTTCCGGTCTCCGAAACCCTCCGGCCGACACTTCCGAACCCGCTCCTGCTCTTAGAAAAGTTCTTGAAAAATTAGAAAAATCATAACTTCTTATCGTCTGTCCGGTAAAACCCAACGCGATCCACGAAAGCTTCACTATCCCTTCCGCACTCATTGAACTCACCGGCTCATCCTGCGATGATCCGTTCACAGGAACACTGGCAACAGAAAGATAACTCAGGACAAGCGCAAGCAGAACAGGCAATGCAACAGCATTACGCAGCGGTCTGTATCTGTCGAACAAAAAACTCATCGTCTAAGCTGTCTCCTGAAAATATTTCACTTATCGCAGACCTGCTCAACGAGCCGCCGCGAACAAGCACCAAAGAATTATATCATATTTACGGGCGTTTCAGAAGAAAAGCTTCGATCGCTTTAAACAAATGCTCCCTGTCCGGACTTATTATCGCGTTATGCCTGGCATTATGGAGAAGAAGGAATTCCTTATAAGAAGATTCCGTAAGATCATATATAAGATACGGACTTTTCGGATGTACCGTTTTATCCTTAAGCGACTGAGAAATAAGGATCGGCTGCTTAACTCTGCGCAAACGATTAAAAGAAGCTATCGTGATCTTTCTGACCTCAGCGATCGAACGCACAGGCATCCCGGGATATCCCGGGGGATGATCAAAGGTAAGTTCACCTTCAAGAGGTGTGGATTTCCACCAGTAATGATATTTTCTGAATAAACCCAGAAACTCCGCAAAATAAGCCATTTTATTCTTTATAAGGATCGGAGTTGAGATCGTCACAAGCTTAGCTACATCAAGAGAAGCAGCCATGCACAAAGCAATATTCCCTCCCATGGAAAATCCGATCACGTGAACATTCCTAAACCTCTTCTTTAGCTCCTTAAACTCCGAAACGCCCGCAGAGTACCACTTCTTCCACCTGCTTCTGAACAGATCAGCCATATCTGTCCCGTGCTCCGGCAAAAGCATGCACTTAACATTAAACCCGTTGCCCTTCCTGTTCAGAAATTCGGCAAGCGGTCTGACACTCGCAGGAGAGCCCGTAAAGCCATGAATTATCAAAACACAATCATCCTCAGTTTTCCCCTCCAGGAAAAAGGGCATCATATGAGGATCTATCTGTTTATCCATCCGCGAACCTCCGGCAATCACTTTGCATCCGATGCACATCCATATCTATATCTGAATTATATCACAAGGCTCCGCCGGAATAATGCTTTTGACTGCCTTTTCAAGCTTTCTTCGGGGAATGACCATGAAATGCCCGCATTTCCTGCACCTTATACCTATATCCATCCCCGTCCGTTCGACCATCCACTCGAAACTCCCGCAAGGATGCACTTTTCTAAGTTTCAGCACATCACCCGGTTTAAACTTATACAACTCAAACTTTCCTGCCATTACGTTACCTCCCGACCAATCTCGCCGAGATCACTCTGGGCAGCCCCGAATGATCCGATAAAACTCCAATTTCATCGAAAAAACCCGTTCCCGAAAAGATCTCACTGACCTCATCAGCCTGATCAAATCCGATCTCAGAAGCGACCCATCCGCCCGTACGCAGAACAGACACTGCAGCCTTTACCGCAGCTCTGTAAAACACAAGCCCGTCATCCCCTCCATCCAAAGCAAGACGCGGTTCATAGACCCTTACTTCCGGTTCAAGTTCCTCGATCACACAGCTGCGAATATA
Source organism: Eubacteriales bacterium (assembly GCA_028708525.1). GTDB lineage: Bacteria > Bacillota > Clostridia > Saccharofermentanales > UBA5734 > JAQVYV01. Next base: position 1,803 of record JAQVYV010000063.1, on the reverse strand, counting down.
CGGCGGATTCATGACCAGCAGATCAAATTTCTCCTCACAAGAAACCAGATGGCAGAAATCATCCTTAAGCATGTCATGTCGCACGATCTCGAGTGCGTCTTCGAGTCCGTGCATTTTCCTGTTTTCATTGGCAAAAGCCAAGGCTTCCTCGCTTATATCCGTAGCGACGCCGGTCACCTCGATACCCGCTCTTCTCAGAAATTCGATCAAAGAAATTGAAACACAAGCCGTACCGGTACAAAGTTCAAGAAAACTCACCGGTCCATCTGACAGGCTGATCAATTCAGCAGCTTTCTCAACAAGCCTCTCTGTATCGCCTCTGGGTATGAGAACTCCCGGTCCTACAAGAAACTCGCCAAACATAAAATCTGCTCTTCCCATAATATACTGAAGTGGTTCCCGAACGGACCTTCTCCTGCATACATCTAAAGCGTTTCTCCTGATTTCTTCATTGATCACGATTCTATCCGAGTTAAGCCGGATCTTCAAAGCAGAAACACCGAGAAGTTCGGCAAGCAGTTCTTTTGCCGTATCCGAAGCATCTTCGCCAAATGCAGTATTTAATACTTCACAACATTCCTGCAGTAAATCCGCGGCATTCACTTCTCACCACTCATCTCCGCGCTCGCCGGCAGGTATGACCGGGACCATTGCCGCGATAGCAACTTCCATCATCCGGTCATCCGGCTCACTTGTTGTCAGTCTCTGAAGCATGAGTCCGGGCCAGGCCATTATAGCCGTGAAAGTATTGTCGTGTTTAGCCGTAAAATGTATAAGCTCATACGAAAGACTCGCGAGCACCGGGACCAAAGCCAGCCTGATCAGCATATCTACAAGTATATGGATCCTTGGCACAAATGAAAACAATATTATACTTAGCAAAAGCACGATGAACATGAATGCCGTTCCGCACCTCGGATGATGTTTAGAAAAACCTCTCACATTGTCCACCGTAAGCGGCAGCCTGCTCTCATAGCACGCGATCGTCTTATGCTCCGCTCCGTGGTACATCCACACCCGCTTGATATCCTTGAGCCTGGAAGCAAGAGCAAGATATCCAATGAAGATCGAAAACCTCATAACGCCCTCTGCAAGTGAATGGATTATCCTGTTTCCCGCACTTGCGTTCCTGTCGAGCCAGCTCCCCAAAGCAAGATTCGATATTAGATTAGGCAGCAAAATGAAAAGCCCTACGCTGAGCAAAATGCCGAAAACAACAGACCCGTAAAGCATCGCGCTTGTATGCTTCTCGAAAAACTTATCCAGCCTGCTGACCTTCTTGGTTTTACCTGAGTCCTCAGCTTCAGCGGAAATAGCTTCCTCCGCAAACTCAGCGGACTTCATCAGATAACTTGTACCCGTAACCATCTGCCGGAAAATTTTCACACTTCCGCGGACAAAAGGTATCTTAGCAGCCTTCGACGACTTGCCTATTGGTGAAGTTTCAACATGGATCTCCCCGTCACCCTTCCTCACTGCCATCGCGATCTTCTCTGGGCCTATCATCATAAGTCCTTCCATAAGCGCTTGCCCGCCGATGGAAGTCTTCTTCTTACATGATTTCAAATCTTCTTCAGACATATTCTTCTTCATTGTCAGCATCCTTATGACCACTTGTAGTTTTATCAGTTGTTTTATCAGTTGTTTATAGGTTAATATAAAAAATAGGGCATTACCCTACCCTATCGATTATATCACACTGCACGCATCCCCGCGGCAAAAAAATGCAGCCTTTCGGCTGCACTGCATGTATTACTTCGTACCCATGCGTTTCTTGAACTTATCTACTCGTCCGCCTGCATC
>JAQVYV010000062.1 GCA_028708525.1 Eubacteriales bacterium | reverse complement strand
GAGAAGCGCAAGAAACCGGTTGAATGCACCGGGAATATATATGCTTTTCCCTGCGCCCGCCCGCCGGATCATCCTTCTTGCAACGATTTCCAAAGGGCTCGTGGTGACATCGCCCCAGAACCCTTGAGCTCTTATGGCATCCACAGCTTCCTGCGTCGTGACCATCCCGCCCGGGCAAACTGCCATCACACTGACGCGCTGTTCTTTTAGTTCGTGCCGCAAGGCAAAAGCAAGATCCAGAATGAACCTCTTTGAAGCAGCATATGTAGCTTTAACAGGCATCGGGAACATAGAAGCAAGCGATGACATGAAAACTATTGTAAAAGCTCTCCCCGGTCTTCTTCTCTGAAGTATCGAATGAGTCACCCGGACCGTTGCCACATCGTTAAGCGCGACGATCGCCGCAAGTTGCTCACAACTACGGGAAGTAAAAGTCCCTTCATGATCCAATCCTGCTATGTTCAGAAGCATGTCAAACCTAATGCCACACGAATCGATAAACGCAAACATTGTATCGACACTTGCTGGTTCAGTCAGATCGCATGCCCTGATCGCAACTGTCGCGCCAAATCGACGTTCGAGGCCTTGTTTCAGACACATCAGCCCTCTCTCATTCAAATCAGTAAGAAATAAGTTATACCCCAGCCTTGCACATTCATTCGCAGCAGCCCGTCCGAACCCGCCGGCAGCACCTGTGATAATAACATTCATATATTCCCTGCCTTCTCCCGATTTATCCCGCAAAGCCTCTCGCTCAACTTGAAAAGTCTGTCCGCGTTCTCCGCAGTGACCTGCTTACTGAACGATTTCTCCCTGCGCATATAGTAATAAAACCCTTTCGGAACCTCGTCTTCACAGCAGAGCCACTCGTAAGTCGCCGCCGGAGCATCAGGAGCAACACCTGCGCGCTTTCGCAACGACCAGATCATGCTCACCAGCCACCCGGTCCGCTTATTTCCTATATCCGTTCTGACTAATCCGGGATCGACGACATAAGCATGGACCCCGTGAGCTGCATATCTGTCGTTCAGTGCTTTGGCAAAAAGCATGCTGCACAGCTTCGTCTGCTTGTACGCTTTGAGAGGACTGTACCGCTTTGCCATCATCACATCGTCCCATATGATCTTTGCTCCCATATGCGACGCGCTTCCCGTCATGATAACTCTTCCGCCGGCTTTCATCAGATTTGGCATAAGCTCGTGTGTCAGCATAAAGCCTGCCAGGTGATTCAACGCGAACTGATGCTCGTAGCCTTCCTCGGTAGTCATGTATCTGCTTCTTACGCAGCCGGCGTTAATTATAAGTGCATATAGCTCTCCATCTACCAACCCGGATCTGATTTCTTCCGCGACCCGTTTAACCTCGCTCTGTTGCAGCAAGTCAGCCGCAATGAAGTTGAGCCGATGGGGACGGGGGTAAGCCTCCCGATCACAACTTTTCTGGTTGCTTCCGACCCCGATGACATAAAACCCTCTCGCTGCCAGGACCCGGGCAACAGCCAGGCCGATCCCCGATGTCGCACCTGTGACTACGACTGTTTTCAGGCATGTGTCCTCCTGTATCATGCTCTTGCACCCGTGTAACCGAACCAACCCCATTCATGCCAGAACTCGACCGCACCGGCAGATAAAGCGGAAATAACTATGGCCAAAACTACCGCAACGATGAGTACTATAAGTACGACAAGCGCTGCTGTTCTGAGTCTTCTGTTTCTTTTCGGAGAAAATTGAGGATTGACCGGAAGAGATGGGAGCGGTTCATCAGTCACAAGCGCGTTATGATGAAAGCGTCCGTAAGATTTCATAAGTTGTCTGACGAAAGCACCGAACCATACAAATCCGACCGCTGACAATAGTGCAAGTGCTGCAAATGCTATTCCGTAAATCACTGATATCCCGTGCGGAATAGGCGGCAAAACACTGCCGATATTAAGATCACCTACCAGACAGACCGAGAGAATTGCACACGCTGCGCTAAGTGCGACCATAACGATCTGCCAGGCAAAAAGTATGATCATGAAAGGTGCTGCAAAAATATCTGCGAACACGATCCCTATGAATTTCAGTGCATTTAATGCTCTGTTCCTGCTAATAGCATAAGACTTCGCATTCACGTTACCGTATGGACCTGCTGACACGTTCTCGTATTGTTCTGCGATAGATACCGGATCGCCAAGCTTTCTAGCAATTTCTTCTTCAGTGAATCCATCAGCGAGTTTAAATGCAAAATGCTGTTCGTATTCGCTAACTATGTCTTCTGTTTCGGCTATTTTCCGCTCCTCCAATGTTTGCATAAGCTTTGCTAAAAAATCATTTTTCGTCATTGTTTCTATCCTCCGATTTAAGTAGATTTTCGACTGAACGGGCAAAATCAAAATACTCGTTCTTGTCCTTGAGATAGGTTTCTCTTCCTGATATGGTGAGTGAGTAGTATTTCCTTGGCGGCCCGCCGCTCTCTTCCTGGAGATATGTAGTAAGCATTCCTTCGCTTTTCAGTTTTCGAAGGATCGGATACACAGTTCCGTCGGAAATATCGATATGTGCCGAAATGAGCTCGGATATTTCATAGCCGTATCTGTCACAGCTCATCAGCAGCGACAAGACACATAATTCAAGGATGCCTTTCTTGTATTGTGTGTTCATGCATTTCTCCTCATGTATCTGACTTAGTTTGCGTGATATTATTCTTAGTAAAGAATAATATCTACTACTATATAATATATAGTAGTTTGCGATTTGTCAAGGGCCGGTGGGCGGCCGGGAGGGACGGGGGTTCTAAACCCCCGTCCCCGTTGACCCGCTAAATGAAAAAAACATGTAAAATATGGAAAAATATATGCATATTCCGGAAAGATTATGCATATAGCATTAAAATAGAAGAATATATTGCATAATAATTATGCAAGGTGTATAATTGCATACATCAATAGTGTAAATGACATGTGGAGGGTAACATGAGTAAAAATATGATCATCTACAGATTAAAGAATACTAAAAAGACTTATATCCTCATTATTTGCTTTCTATGCTTTACATTGATTGCTGCACTGATCATACGATTTGTGCCGGGAAGCGATTTGTTTGCGGATGACACTGAAGAGAGAATAAAGGTGGTAGACGAGGTTTTTGCCGAAGAAGATGGAGAAGATGCAGCGATAGCTCTGGAGGGGATCATTGCCAGGATAGCTGAAGGAGATTTAAAGGGATACAGCAGAACCACAGTTAGAAGCATCGGTGTGATAGGCGAGGCTTTCGGTGAAGACGCATGGGAAAATGTAACATATGACGAAGTTGAGGCTCCGATGATCCTCAGCAGGGATGCTTATGTGATTTGCATGACTGGAGAAGAGATCAGTGAAGCGGAATACAAACGGATAATTGAAGATCACATCCGAGCGGTTTGTGCTGAGAATGGATATGACAGAGCTCTCGTTGATAAAACCGGTGTTGAGATCTGTGCTATGTCTCAGGATGATATAACAAAGTATCATCAGGTGAATAATGAGATAACGAGGACTTGTCCGGTCAAACTGGTCGCGAAACCTGACGGAGAATCGAGGCGTTTTGTGTTGAAATTTGCAGGAAAATCTTCTGCCGGGGACGCGGGGATCTGTGATGTCACTGTAGACCTCGTTAAAATCGACGGGGAGTGGAAACTGCATGTTGTTCTGTATAGTGATCCGATTTTGCCGGGAGATGATGTATGATCCTGCGGAGGGTGATGGCTATGAATAAGTCTGCGGCGGTGATATTTGGCTTTGCTTTGAGCGTGGCGGTGATTTTGGCCGGATGCGTGATCAAACCTACAGGAGAAGTGTCGGACATCACAGGAGGATCAGATTTTGCGAGTGTGTCAGAAGGTGTGTCTTCTCTTGTGAGCTCTGAAAGTGAAGTCGGGACAGGCTTTGATCTGAAGCTTATGTCTGCTGGCGGGAAGATAATGCTTTGGCCTTCTGATTTTCAGGATTATCTTGCGGGAAGCAGCAATGGCGGCAGTGCGTTCTATGTTCTGGATGAAATGCTCTTCGAATGGGTGCCGGCTGAAATTTCCGTGGAGAAGGTTGCGAATGTTGAGGCTAAGACATTCAGGGATACTGAGATGATGAAATTTGACGTTTTCCGGATTTCGGTGGGTGAGTGGAGCGACTATTATCTGCGTAACGGAGAACTTACTGCGAGCGATCCGACAAATAAGGTTTTGGAAGGGATTTATGACGGCTCGAATGTTAAGGCTATGCATACAAAGGATCACGCGGTCCTTCAGATATGTGATGATCTTTATACCATTGATGAAGATGGGGACGGAGGTACTGAGATACGAAGAGTCTCGGCAAGGAGTGTCGCCGGGTTCGATTACGAGACAGCGGATAAAGAAGGGGTGCCGGACGTTTTTGCGTGGGAATGGATATCGCAGCCGGTTTGCAGCCCTGAAAATAATATCGTACTGTATCTGACTGCGCGTGAGGAGGAGTATTATTCGATCTGGTCGCTGGATCTTGATTCTAATGTTGAGAAGAACGCGGGAATGGGTACTGCTATAAGACTTGATGAAAGCAGCTCGCAGATCACTGATAACGGAAAATGGTCAGTCGACAAGGAAGACGGAAAGATCGATTTTTCAAGCGGTGTGAAAACCTTTGAGATCGATGCTGATGAGGCTTTTTCGGTTTATGTGGGTACTGATATGGCGTTTCTGATTGCCGGAAGTGCGAGCGGGGAGGAGTGTCCCTTCATATTTGTAGATCTGACCGATGGAAGTGTTAAGGAGTCCTGGTACCTCCGGAATATGAAGATCGGAGATTGGGAGGACCTGATGGGTAGAATTGAGTGATCAACGGGAATCGGAGGGGACAGCAGACTGTGTTAGGGTAAATTCTAACCTGTCGCTGAATTCCTGGAGTTTCCCGTCGTTCCAGTTCCGGACCGGTCTGTAATAACCAGTGATGCGACTGTACACTTCCGCATCTATTCCACAGATCGGGCACACATTATGTTCGCCGGTAAGATAACCGTGCGTTTCACACACTGAGTATGTCGGACTCAAAGTATAGTATGGAAGTTTGCTGGATTCAGCAATGGCTTTAACGAGCTTTGCGGCTGAACGCCAGTCGGGCATTTTTTCACCGAGAAAAACGTGGAAAACGGTACCGCTGGTATAGAGTGGTTGCAGTTCATCCTGGATATCAAGTGCAAGAAAAATGTCATCAGTAAAACCTACAGGGAGGTGTGAGCTGTTGGTATAATAGGGTGTTTTGCCCCGTGAGGCAGCGGTGATTATGTCAGGGTAGCGGGCTTTATCATGTTTTGCCAGTCTGAATGTCGTCGACTCGGCAGGAGTAGCCTCAAGATTGTAAAGGTCACCGTAAAACTCCTGATGGTCGGATAGCCTGCCCCTCATATGATTCAGAACGTTCTTCGAGAAACTGGTCCCGGCAGGATCGGATATACCTGTTCGAAGCCAGCATGCGTTGAGACATGCTTCATTCATACCTATGATACCGATAGTGGAGAAGTGATTTCTCAGTGTACCGAGGTAGCGTTTTGTGTAAGGATAAAGACCTGCGTCAAGAAGTTTGGTTATTACATTGCGTTTGATTTTCAATGACCGTGCAGCTGTATCCATCTGATGATCGAGTCTGCGGTAAAAATCCGCTTCATCAGTGGAAAGATAGGCGATCCTGGGCAGGTTAATAGTGACGACTCCCACAGACCCTGTGCTTTCGCCGCTCCCGAAGAACCCGCCGGCCTTTTTGCGTAATTCTCTGAGATCGAGTCGCAGGCGACAGCACATACTGCGAACATCAGACGGTTGCATATCACTGTTGACATAATTCGAGAAATAAGGTGTCCCATATTTTGCGGTCATCTCGAAAAGCAGTTGGTTGTTTTCGCTTTCAGACCAGTCAAAGTCCTTTGTGATTGAATAAGTAGGTATTGGGTATTGAAACCCTCGTCCCTGATGATCTCCGCCGAGCATTACAGTGAGGAAAGCTTTATTGATCATATCCGCCTCTGCCTGGCAGTCGCCATAAGTGAAGTCCATGCTTTTGCCGCCGACGATAGCAGGCAGAGATGCCAGATCCGAAGGTATGTTCCAGTCAAGAGTTATATTCGTGAATGGTGCCTGAGTGCCCCATCTGCTGGGTGTGTTTACGCCAAAAACAAACGATTCTATACATTTTTCTACCTGATCCTGATCAAGCCCGTCAGCCTTGATGAAAGGTGCCAGGCAGGTATCAAAAGAACTGAAGGCCTGAGCTCCCGCCCATTCGTTTTGCATGATCCCGAGAAAGTTGACCATCTGATTACACAAGGACGCAAGGTGCCTTGCAGGGGCGGAAGTCGTTTTGCCGGAGATTCCACCAAGACCTTCGACAATTAGTTGTCTTAGAGACCATCCGGCGCAATAACCGGTGAGCATCGAAAGATCGTGGATATGTATGTCCCCGCTCCTGTGAGCGGCAGCAATCTCTTCATCGTAGATCTCGGAGAGCCAGTAGTTCGCTGTTATCGCTCCGCTGTTGGAGAGTATAAGCCCGCCTACGGAATATGTAACAGTTGAATTCTCCTTGACACGCCAATCTTCGATTTTGACATAATCATCAACTACTTTCCGGTAATCGAGAAGCGTGTTGAAAGCATCCCGTGCTTTTTCATGCTGCTTTCTGTAAAGAATGTATGCTCTGGCGATCTTCGCATAACCGGTCTGGATCAGAACGACTTCGACGGCATCCTGGATCTGCTCAACGGTAACAGCTCCGTCTCTGACTGATGAGGCAAACTCAGCAGTCGATCTTAGTGCAAGCAGGTCAAGCACAGAATCGACATATGGCACTTCCTGCGCTTCGAATGCCCGCCTTATCGCATCCTTTATTTTCTCTAACTCGAACGCTACAACACGCCCATCTCTCTTAACGACTTCGTAATTCATATCTGCCCTCTCCTTTTATCTTGTCTGTGATCTCCATCATTTCACTGGATGTATATGCTGAAAGTGAGACCTCGCTGTGTGTGTGATCATTCATGACCGGTCCTGTATTCCTATATGTCTGCAAAAACCATTTCTCCCCTTCAGGTTTACCCTTCTCGATTTCCCGGGCCATCAAATCGATTGTTCCCGGCGGATGCAGCTCTTTTACAATGGTAGTTCTGAGCTCGTAAGAAATGCTTGATTCTCTGAGTATGGCCAAAGACTTTCTCCAATCATCGAGATATTCAGCAAGGATCGGATAACAACCGGGATACTTCAATCCGGTGGTCCGATCGAAGCTTCCTGCCGGGCTTTTATAATCCAATGCTACATGATCCACTAGTCCCTTGCTTATTAGAATTTTCAGCCGCTGAGGCAGAAGTCCGTTAGTATCTATTTTGATGTTTAGTCCTTTGTTTCTCGCTTTCTGTAAAAATCCTTCCAACCCGTCCTGCAGAAGCGGCTCACCTCCGCTCATCACAAGTCCGTCAATAAATCCGCTTCTTCGCTCTATGTGATCCCAGATAAACTCCTCGCTTATTTCTGGTACGCAGGAAACTTTGTCAGTGTCAAAAATCACAAGAGAGGGGTTATGGCAAAAAGGACATCTTAACTGACATCCGCTTACGAAGCAAATCACAGATACATGTCCCGGATAATCCAGAAGCGTTAGTTTGTTGAATCCGTTTACCCGCATCATTTGATCGTTTCACCTTTATACCTTTTAAAATCAAAAAGCCGTGCATTTCCCTGTAGTGCACGGCTTAAATAAGCTGTATGCATGTCTTTCCAGGACCGGGAAATAGTTGCTTTCATATGAGTGATCCGGTAATCGGACTTGGAGATCAAAAGATCCCATACCGTAGCGGCTCTGTGCAGGATTCGCACCTGCTTCCCCGTCACACTCAAGTGTAATATTTAGTTATTGGATTAATGGTAATACTAAATATTGTGCCTGTCAAGTTTTATCGATACAATATGTTGGGGGTTGCAGAGTTAATGGAATTATGAAAGATGGGTTGCGGAGGTGGCGAATGCAGATAAGAATCAATAACCGCGGCAATAACGAGACTATCGGGATTTCACCTGTCGTGCTCGGAGGAGCAGCTTTCAATAGCTATGACCGTGCGGAGGAATACTATCGCTGGATCGATTATTATTTGGGGAAAGGCGGAAACTGCATTGATACCGCCAGAGTTTACTGTTCCTGGCTTCCGGGAGGAGACGGGATCAGTGAGACGATTATCGGGGATTACATGTTGCTGCGCGGGAATCGTAGCAGGATCAGGATATCGACCAAGGGAGGTCATCCATCTCTGACGGACATGAGTAAATCAAGACTCAACCGAAAAGACCTCGAACACGATCTTGACATGAGTCTGAAAGCTTTGAAGACAGATCATGTGGATTTGTATTTTCTCCACAGAGATCATCCATCTGTTGACCTGCATGAATTGATGTATATTCTTGACGGTTTCGTGAGACAAGGGAAAGTGCTAGCGTTAGGAGCTTCAAATTTTACCGTAAAGCGTATAGTTGAAGCGAATAGTGTGGCGGAAGAAGAAGGATTTGCAAAGTTTGAAGTCAGCCAGATTGGATGGAGTCTTGCGGAAACTACTCCTGAAAAGTACGGTGATCCGACACTGGTGTTCATGAACGATGATGAATATCAGGGATATCTGGATACGGTGATCCCGGTCATGGCATACTCGTCACAGGCAAAGGGGTTTTTTGCAGCAGAAGGATTCGATCCTGATGGTAAACACCAGCCATACGATACACCTGAAAACAGAATGCGCAGAGATGATCTGCTGAGGGCCGCTGCTGAAAAGGGTATTTCACCGGTCGTATCAGCTCTTGAACATATCACGAGGAACAGAGTAGAGGCGTGCGCGATCGCTGCGG
>JAQVYV010000061.1 GCA_028708525.1 Eubacteriales bacterium | reverse complement strand
TGCCGAGCTCTGATATCAGTTTAGTTATAAGCGGTGAATATTTAGCCATTCTTAGTCTTCCACAATCAGTCTTCCATATAAAACGCGATCCCGAGCTCTTCCACGGATCTTCGCAGAGATTCTCTATCCTGCGGAGTGGCGGATGTTTCTGTAACAGGCTCAATAGCAGCTTCTTGTTCGAGTGATATATTGATATTGATCTCACGTCCCATTATTTCCCGGACTGCAGCAGAGATCGCGGATACATTCGAAGCTTTAGAAACCTCGTTGTAATTAAGGAAATCATCCTTAGAAAAATGAATATCGATGTTCTCTGTGTCTGCTTTGACCTTAGCGGGACGGAGGAAAAGATATAGTGTCATGAACCCTTTCTCAGCAACGCGTTCAAGTATATCCAACCAGTTTACTGAATCAGAATTGGCAGGAACCTCGGCTGCTGAAACGGATAAAACAGACACCTTCGACTGTTCGTCAACAGATTTCTCAGTTTTATTATCGGAGACCGTTGAAGCAGGTTCAGAGATCTGAATATCCATAAGTTGTATCAAAGATGCTTCGAGAGTAACTCTTGGATTGAGTGACCACTTAAGGTCTGAAGCAACAGAAGACAATTTCTTAATAAATGATATGATCTGATCAAGTGAAAGACGTCCGGCTATATCCTTTAGATCAGCCATAGCTTTATCTGAGAGTGAAATAAGATCAGTTGGATCAGAGGAAACTTTACAGATCATTATATTTCTGAAGAACAACGCAAGATCGGATGTAAAGCGATTAACGTCTCGCCCTTGCATAATAAGTTCATCTATGAGCATCATCAGCTTACCGGGGTCTCCTGTGATCAAGGAAACAACGGTGTCAAACATAAAATCGTCATTAACCATTCCGACAAGCGACAGAATGTCATCTTTACCGATAGTACCCGTGAAACTTCCCTTAGCCTGGTCAAGCAGACTTATTGCATCTCTCAATGCACCATCAGCTATCCTTGCAATAAGAGCAAGAGCAGACTCGTCAACACATATATCGTCAGCACCGGCAATGAGTCTTAATCGCTCAACGATCGATGATACAGGTATCCTTCTGAATTCGTATCGCTGACATCTTGATAATATCGTAGCGGGGATCCTGTGCGGTTCAGTAGTTGCAAGAATAAAAACAGCATGAGCAGGCGGCTCTTCAAGCGTCTTTAAAAGTGCATTAAAGGCACCTGTGGATAACATATGGACTTCGTCGATGATGTATACTTTAAATCGTGCTACAGAGGGTGAGAAAATCACCTCGTCACACATTCTTCGAATCGTATCTACGTTATTATTGGATGCTGCATCCATCTCAATAACATCAAGTAAGCTCCCGGAGAGTATGCCCTTACAAATATCACACTTGTTGCACGGATTTCCGCTCTCAGGGGCAAGACAGTTTACAGCGCGTGAAAAGATCTGAGCCATAGTAGTCTTACCTGTGCCTCTTGTACCACTGAAAAGATAGGCGTGACCTATCTGACCGGAGATGACTGCTTGTTTCAAGGCAGCGACTGTATAATGCTGTTCAACGACTTCGTCAAAAGTCTTGGGACGCCACTCCCTGTATAGCGCTATATGTCCCATAAGTTACCTCAAACGAAACTGATCGGAAATATTTACCCCGAAGCCGGCCGCAGGCTTCCCTGCAGCACATACGGTTTACCGCTTACCGCTGCTTCCTTCCGGACCTGACGGGATTCACAGGCCTTATCGCACAGGACCAACGACCGGCTTCGGGATAAATATTGGATTTTACGTCTGTGAATTATAACATACCATCAGGTAAAATAACAGAGATCGATTCAAATAAGGGAAGGAAGAAAAGTCACTATCTGCGGGAAAGCTATAAGAAGTGCGACACAGGCCAGCAGTGCTATAACGAAAGGCCAAATACCTCTGAATATCTTTTCTGTAGGTATATCACCTGCGACACCCTTGACGATATAAACATTCATTCCGACAGGCGGTGTTATAACACCCATCGCAACGACAAGCACTACTATAACTCCAAACCAGATCGGGTCATATCCAAGTGTCGTAACAGCGACCGGATAAAAGATCGGGATCGTAAGCAAGATAAGAGCAAGAGCGTCAATGAAACACCCAAGAAACATATATATCACAAAAATAATACCCATCACGGCAAATGAAGGCAGAGGCAGTTCAGAAGCCCATATCGCAAGAATCTGAGGGACACGGCTTACAGCAATGAATCTTCCGAATACCATAGCACCGGCTACCATCAGCATGATCATAGATGAAGTTTTAACTGTATCACTAAGCGATCTTCTGATTTTCTCTAAATTAAGATGTCCGCGCAACAAAGTAATAAGCAGAATGCTTGCAGTACCTACAGCACCTGCTTCGGTTGGGGTGAACCATCCAAGGAATAGTCCGCCGAGAGATATTATGAATACCAGAAAAACTTCAAACAGTCCTCCGCCAAGAGAAGAAACCTTCTCTTTTAACGTTGATCTGGGGCCTGCAGGTCCAAGAGACGGTTTTCTTAAGACTACAATATAAATTGCAGCCATATAGCACAGCATGAGAAGTATACCGGGTATGATACCGGCAAGGAAAAGCTTTCCGACCGATTGCTGAGTAGCGATCCCGTACACGATAAAAATAACACTGGGAGGAATGATCACGCCAAGAGCACCACCGGCTGCAACACTTGCAGAAGAAAGAGAGTCATCGTAACCATATTTCCTCATCTCAGGAAGAGCGATCGCACCCATAGTAGCAGCAGTAGCAGTATTGGAACCGCAAATAGCTCCGAAAACGGCACATGCAGCCTGAGTAGCCATCGCCAGTCCGCCTTTGTGGTGACCGACCATGACATATCCGAATCGATACAGACCGGCCCCGATCCCGGAGTAATAAGCAATAAAACCCATCCAGACGAACATCGGAATAACACTTAGAGAGTATGACGAAAAATTATTGTATATCTCCTGAGGGAGCATCGTAAAAGCTGCCTTGAAGTCGACTAAAAGTCCGAATCCCAGAAATCCGGTGATCAGCATCGAAAAAGCAATAGGAACCTTGATCGTTATAAGGAAAAGAAAGAACAATATACCTAAAAGACCTATCAGTTCAGGTGTCACACATCTTCCCTCCCGAACACGATCAAAGTTTTAAGAATAAGAGTAAGGGTAAGAAACACAAAGCCGAAACCGGTAATAAACACAAAAATGTAAAATGGTATTCTGGTAGTCGGAGAAACCTCACCGCTTGCATAAAGTTTGGATGCGTATTTAAAGATCGAGAAAATAACAACAGCCATAAATGATGATGAAAAAATTCCGGTGACAATATCCAGGGCTTTTCTGAAACGCGAATTTAACTTATCTGCCAGAAAATCAATAGTTATGTGTGAATCCTTGTAGGCACAGAAAGCCAAACCCAGACCAATGCAAAGAGCGGTCAGTATGCCGACCCACTCATAAGTACCGAGTATCGGTTTTCCGAATACGGTTCGTAATATCACGTTGATCGTTATCAACAGCATACATGTAGCAAGCATCCATCCGGCGATCTCGTTAAGGATCCCAACAGCTTTAGCAATTATTTTAGTAGCACAACTGATTTTCATATAAAGTCAACTCCATGCGGGTACTTTTCTAAGGATAAATAGCATTGTACTTATCTGCCAGCGACTTGATGTAGTCCATAACATCTGTGTCCACAAGATCACGTACTTTTTCAGTGTAAGTTTCCTGAAGAGGCGTGACCTTCTCTACCCACAACGCCTTTTCCTCGTCAGTTAGTTCAATGACCGTCATATCGGTTTCTTCAACAGCATACTCCAATGCAGGCTCGTTCTGCATATCCCACATACCTATGCCGGTCTTCTCATGGAAATCTTCGGTAGCGGCTGTGACTTTATCCCGGAGATCCTGCGGCATTGATTCCCATTTGTCTTTATTAAAAGTAACATAGAAAAGAGTGTTATAAAGGAAAGGGGTAAGAGTCAGATAATCCGTCACTTCAGCGTGTTTCCATCCCTGGAGGACTTCTACCGGTGAAAGATTTCCCTTAACAACGGATTTCTGGAGTGATTCATATGCTTCAGACTGTGACATGCTTACAGGAGTACCGCCAAGCAACGAGATCGCTGTAGCACTCAACCCCGTCGCACGGATCTCCATGCCTTTAAGGTCATTCAGATCTCTGACAGGTGTTTTGGTAAAAAGATGCCCGGGGCCTGTTGCTATGACCATCATAAGGTGCGTGTCCTGAACTTCAGCCGGTGCAAGTTCGCGGATACCCTCCCATGCGACCATGCTGGCGACCTTGGAATTATTGTATGTAACACCGGGAAGTTCGAAAGCTTCCAGAACCGGAAACCTTCCGACTGTGTATGAAAAACACGAGAGGCCAATATCAGCTACGCCTTCGATAACTCCGTTATATACACCTGCAGCAGGTAAAAGCGTTTCACCGGGATAGCTTGTGATACTGATTTTACCCTCTGAAACCTCTTCCACAGCTTTGATCCAGCCCTGAATGAAAACAGTTTCAGCAGGGTGAGTTCCCGGGAAAAAATGTGCCAGATTGAAATTGAATTCTGCTTTCTCTTCACCACAGCCCGTCAAAGCGAAGACAGAAAGAATAATTGCTAAAATGAGAGCCGTAAGACGCTTGATCGACACCGGAATCTTATCTAACATAAAAAACACTCCTCCACAAGTCACGGCAAGCCGTTAAGACCTGAGGGAAGTGTTACTTCCGGTCTCATGCTACCGTACTGCCATACTACAGGGAAAGTATATTTTAGCTTAAAAAATTTGTCAAGCTTTAGTGCGTTTCTTCGCCTTCAGCAGGAATATGATCAGACCTGTAAAATATACGACGATCAAGCCGATAGAAACAAACAACATAGTTGTATTCTGCGGAGCCAGAGAAACAAGCAAAAGCATGGGAATGCCAAGAAGTATCGCGAATCCGCTGCCGGCGATAAGGTTATTCGCTGCGGGTGTCTTGAAACTCGGATCGATCTCACGAAGCAAAAGAACGCCGGAGCTTATCGTTCCTGTCATCATTCCGAACATCGCAAGAAAACCCTCATAGAAATATGTCGGATATACTTTACGGCATATCCAAAACAGATAAATAAAAGTAAAAACAGTTCCGGCAGCCGAAAGAAGAACAAATACAAGCCACAAACCGGAAAGCTTTGAGATATTTATACTGGCAATACCGCCGACCACCATCAGATCGAAAGAGATACCTGCGATACGGCTGAGCAGATAATTATTCTGATACTGTCTGGTCATGAATTTGCCGGCCTTCAAAGATCTCAGTACTAAACGTATTGTAAAAGCCATAAGTGTACCTATTATGAAGTTGAACCCCCATATCAAAGGAGCAACAAGTTTATGTATACCGGGGGCGTAATTGAGAAGCAGAGAAGTTACACCGAACGAGAGAAGAAAAGTAAGAAGGTAAGCGATGATCACAAGCGCGAACTGAATGGAAAGACGATCTATAGATTCTGCAACCGGGATCTCGTTTTCACTTTGGAATTCACTAACAGTGACCGAACCGGATATTTCATCAGATTTCTGAGATTCAAACCTGCCCTTAGCTTTCATAACGTTCAGAAATATGACCCCAACTATACATGCAACAAGAAATCCCATAGCAGCTATTGACAGACCAAACGACTGTCCGCCCTCAAATCCAAGCTTTTCATAAGTAAGACCGACATTGTTAGCCTGTCCGGGACCCTGACCAAACCCCATGGGAAGAAGTATACCGGAGGCTTTGAAAAGAGAAGGCATTATGGTGAAAGAGAGAGAAGCCGTTATGACCAACCCGATGAATCCCTGCAGAAGGTACGTACTTACGATCATCGCACCTGTTTTAGCAGCAACAAAATCCTGATCATATTTCGGATCTCTTCTCTCCGGAACCTGAAGGGACAGTGCTATGAATCCGATAGCGATAGCATGGTATGTCATGGCTTCCATGAATACGACATCGACCAACCCGAACCTGGCCGTAGCCATCTTAAATAAAAGCATCAGAAATCCTGCAAGGACTGCAGTCGGCATAAGGCTCTTTCGCACCAGGGGTATCTTGCGCCTTAGTACATTCGCCAGAAGCATGATAGCCGCTATCATCCCCAGTTGTAAAATAAAATTCCATAAAGTTGTATTAGCTGCTGAGAAATCCATTTTTCTATTTGCACGATCGTCCGAAGTTTCCTGCGTGATCGCGCGCTCCTTCCGTTTTAACTGTCAAACCGATACAGGTTTACCCGTAAGATCCCTGTATAAATCAAGATATTTAGTCGCGCTTCTGGGATGATCCGAATGAAGCTCGTAAGTTGTTCCTTCCTTGGTAGAGAATACCAGGTTCATCTGAGTGATGACTGACATATTGACGATATCTGTCAACATGAAAACCCTCTCAATTCCATCAATCCCGCTTATAGTGAACCTGTCACAATAAAATTTCAAAACCCCTTTAGAAACGATATTGTTTCGTCGCCCTCTGACAGCCTCTATCAGAATCTGTCCGTCTTCGGCAAAAATCGGCAAAGTGCAATTTTCGATCAGCTCCTTCGCCCTCTTCTCAAGAACAGTCTGCTGCCATTTCACCCATTCTGTGATCTTGGTAAAAGGGAGCGACCATGAATCAGAACTATAAGGCTCAAGATAGCCATACTCAGTGTAACGCGCTTCCATGCCGCACTCACAGCTCAACCGGTCATCCTTGCTCGCCAGTTTGGAGAAAGAAAAACATTTCGGGCAGCAATATAGTACATGCTCAAGAAACTCTGCAAGTCTCTTCCCCCTGAAAGCGACCGGTGAAACCTCCTGGTCATCAAACGCGTTCACGTAAAGATCTCTTCGTACGGCTTCATTCATTTCATCGTCTGACATATCCGCCAGTTGTTCCGGAGTATATTCACGTACGAGTTCACCCTTAAGGAATCCTTTTCTGACATTATGTGACCATCTGGGCATGCTGAAATATCCGCCTTTCAATCGGTATGTTATAAGCGAAGCACCTGCTCTCTTAGCAAGTTTTCCTATCGAAGGAGGAATGTATCCTGTTTCTCCGGAGAACGTTGAATTTCCCTCGGCAAAAATACATATGTTCCGACCGTCTTTCAGCCTGCTGAATATCTCTTTAACTGTTTTAGTCTCAGTTGTAGCTTTAGCTCTGGGTATAGGGGAGATAGCGAAAACCAGAAGCTTACTGATCAGTCCCATCCTGAAGAGATGATCACTTGCTACATAGTACAGAACATCCTTAAAACTTAGACCTACCAGAATAGGATCATAATTGCACACATGATTTGAAACAACGATATATGGTTTTCCGGCCGGCCTGATCCGGTCGAATTTAAATCTAAACTTAAGTTTCATTGCCGGCAGCAGAATTACCCGAGCAAGTTTATTGACTACAAAATGTCTGGTGCTGCCTTTCATTGACCCTCCCTAAGGTAATTGAAACGTATTAAAAATAATTATACACGAAAAAATCCCTGTGAATGCATTGATTATCAAAATTTATTTATTATTGATAATTATTATCATATAGCAATTTTTCAAATATGTGATATAATAAAAATATAAAGTATAGTAAACCTATATGATAACAGTAGAAAAGATGAAAATAATTATGGATGAGGAGGAAATCAAATGAGTATATACGAATTAAAAGCAGTTAAAATGAACGGAAAGGAAGTTTCTCTTGAAGATTATAAGGGGAAGGTAATGCTCATAGTAAATACCGCCAGTAAATGCGGATTCACACCTCAGTTTGAAGGACTTGAGATGCTTAATAAAAAGTATAAGGATGAAGGTCTCGCTGTGCTGGGATTTCCCTGTAATCAATTCGCAGGGCAGGATCCGGCAGACAATGAAAAGATCAATGAGTTTTGCCGGCTTAATTATGGTGTTTCATTCGACATGTTCCAGAAGGTAAAGGTAAACGGAAAGGAAGCTCATCCGGTATTTCAGTTTCTGAAGAAAGCTGCCCCGGGAGGACTTGGCGGACGGATAAAATGGAATTTCACGAAATTCCTTGTAAACAGGGACGGGACTGTTATTGAGAGATTCGAACCTTCGGTAAAACCCGAAGATATGGAGAGCCGCATAAATGAAATGCTAAAAAGTTAGGCGTTGTACCTTTCGGACAACGCCTAACCGATTTTCATAACGGTATGTTAATTATTATTCATCCTTCGCGAGGATATGATCGTCAAGTTTAGGTGACTTTCCCTCAGGCAGGATAAGGTTGAGGATTATACCGGTAACAGCCGCAAGAGCCATTCCGGAAACAGTGGTGACGGTATTGATCTGGAAGGCAGCACCGCCAATACCGAGGACCAGCATAACAGCAGCAATAATGACATTACGTATTTTGCTGAAGTCGACTTTGGCGTCAACAAGAACTCTTAATCCGTTAGCGGCAATGAAACCGAAAAGAATGATACAAATACCACCCATTACCGGGGTAGGTATAGAACCTATAAAGTCTTTTATGGGCTTAACGAAAGACATTATTATCGCTATAACTGCGGCACCGCCGGTAACATAAACAGAACCGACCTTTGTAAGACCTACAACGCCTGTGTTCTCGCCGTATGTAGTATTGGCAGGACCTCCGATCATGCCGGCAATAAAAGTTGCTATGCCGTCACCGGTCAGTGTCTTATCAAGCCCCGGCTTCTGCAGAAAATCCTTTCCGCAGATACGCCCCAGAACTGTGTGGTCCCCGATATGCTCCGCTATAGTAACAAATGCCAGCGGCACAACGGCAAGCGCCACCGAGAAATCAAGAGAATAGAACCTGAAAGGTCCTGCGGTACCAAGCCCCTCACCGAAAGGAAGTAGTATCGGAGGGATCTCGAATATCTTACCGGCAGC
>JAQVYV010000060.1 GCA_028708525.1 Eubacteriales bacterium | reverse complement strand
GTTATGGAGCCTTTTATCAGAACCGGTGGTGAAGTAGGAAGGGACATCAAGGTATGGCATGATCTGAGTAACGGTGCCGATGAGATGAGTATGGATACCGGGGCCAGGGTGGCCCTTGAGTTTATTAGAAACAAAAGAAGAGAGGCTGGATGAAAACAGCGGAGGTGTATGATGAAGGATATCGTTCATCCTTTTCTGAGACGGAAGAAAATCGGGCTCATTACATTTTCAGACGGGAGAAAGTACATACATGATGACCTTCTGCCGGTTAATCAGCGGTATCAGGATGAGATAGCAGCAAGACTTACGGATACCGGCGAGTTTGAAGTGATCTGCGCGAGGGAAACAATCGGAAGCAACGCACAAGCCAGAGATGAAGCAAAATATCTCAGAAGATGTGAAGTTGAAGTGGTGATTTTCAACTATGCCATCTGGTGTTACCCGAGTTTTTCGGCTGTCGCCGCGTCATTGCTGGATGTGCCTGTTCTGCTTTTCTGCAACCTGCATCCTTCGGAATGCGGCATGGTAGGGATGCTGGCGGCGGGCGGCGCGCTCGATCAGACAGGAGTAAGATACAAGAAGCTTTGGGGAGCGATCGCCGATGATGAGGTGCTTAGGAGTGTGACGGGATATCTCAGAGCGGCTTCGACCGTTAGTGCTTTAAGAGGGATGACGTTCGGAAATTTCGGAGGCAGGGAACTTGGGATGTACACTGCCGTGAGCAATACCGATCAGTGGCAGAAAGAGTTCGGTATCGATGTTGAGAATATCGAACAGGAGGATATCGTAAGATACGGTGCGCTGACGGATGACGGAAAAGTGGAGCATGCTTTGGAATGGCTGGAGGAGCATGTCGGTGAGATAAAATATGACGGCGAGGGTCTGACGAGAGACAAACTGCGTCTTCAGATAAAATCATATTACGGACTGAAAGAGATCATACGGGAGAAACAGCTTGATTTTATTGGGATCAAGGCGCACGGTGATCTTACATACAATTATGTTACGATGGATCTGGCGGAAGCTTTTTTAAATGACCCTTATGACTTCGACGGACCGCATGAACCTGTCGTGGCCGCAACAGAGGCGGATATGGACGGTGCGCTGACGATGCAGATATTTAAGCTGCTGACGGGATCTCCGGTACTTTTCGCGGATGTCCGGCACTATGACAAGGAGAATGATGTGTGGTTCTTCTCGAATTCCGGTACGCATGCTACTTTTTTCGCGGGAGCATCATACGATCCGGAGGTGAACCTGAGCAAGGTCACTTTCTATCCGGAGAAAAACTATTATCCGGCAGGTGGAGCAAGCGTGCATCATTTTGCCGCTCCCGGCAGCGTGACACTTGCAAGATTGGCAAGAAAGAACGGCAAATACAAACTTACGATCGTTCCGGCAGAATTCGTGAGTTTTTCACGGGATAAGTCGCTTGAACTGGGCAGTCAGACAACGCCCGAGTGGCCTGCGGCTTTTGCCAGACTTAAAGTTTCTGCCGACTATTTTATCGGCAATTTCCCGTGCAACCATATACATGGCGTGTACGGTGATCATGTCGCAGAGCTTAAGGCGATCGCGGATATCATGGATATTGAATGCACGGTGTATGATGGGACTAACTGACGTGAGAAACTGACAGGAGACATACGGAACATGAAATATCTTTTAGGGATCGATATAGGGACACAAGGGATCAAAGCGGCTGCTTATGATGAAGAAGGCAGGCTCATTGCTTCATGTTTTGAACCGTCGTATCTGATAACTCTCGATGACGGAAGGATAGTTCAGGATGCTGATGAGATGCTCATGTCCGCTGCATCTGTAATAAGAAAAACGGCAGAAAAGGCGGACGCTGCCGGAGGAACGGCTGCGGCTCTGTGTTTTGACGGACAAATGGCAGGTATACTCGGTATCGGTGAAGATCATAAAGCCGTCACTTATTACGATTCCTGGCTGGATACTTCGTGTTCACCTTATGTGGATGAAATGAAGCGGACTGCTGAAAATGAGCTCATAAGGACGACCGGATCGCCCGTTACGATACATCACGGACCCAAGATACTTTGGTGGAAGAACGAGAGACCGGATGTTTATTCAAGGATATGCAAATTTGTCGTTCCTTCGGCATATATCGCCGGAAGAATGGCAGGGATCGGTGCAGCGGATGCATTCATCGATTATACTCAGCTGCATTTTTCGGGATTCGGAGATGTACGGAAGCTGGAATGGTCCGATACTTTACTTGACAGGTTCGGTGTCCGCAAGGATAAAATGCCCCGGATCGTTGAGCCGTGGCATATAGCTGGGTACATGAACAGTGAATTTTCTGGATATACCGGGATACCGGAAGGAACGATCATCACCGCGGGATGCGGTGATCAGGCGGCTTCTTCTCTTGGTGCCGGAATAACGAAAACCGGACAGGTGTTCGATGTTTCCGGAACAGCATCGGTATTTTCATGCTGTGTAGATTCATTTGCTCCCGATATAAGCAACAAGATGCTGCTCTTCCCGAGATCGGTATTGAAAGACCTTTGGATACCTCTTGCATATATCAGCGGGGGCGGATTGTGTCTCAGATGGTTTAGAGATAATCTGACAGGTACGGAGAGCGATGTGCCATATACTGTTTTGGACAGTGAAGCGGATGCTGTCGCACCCGGCAGCGGAAAACTGCTGTTCCTGCCTCATTTCGCAGGGAGGACATGTCCGGCCGATCCTGCAGTCCGCGGTTCATGGGTCGGTCTCGGCATGAACCATACGAGAGGACATATGTACCGATCTATCATGGAAGGGATCGCCTATGAATACAGTATGTACATGGATATCCTCAGGACCGGGGGCGTTCTCGGCGATCCGACGGAAGTGACCGCGGTCGGCGGCGGTGCGGTCAGCAATGTTTTCAATAAAATAAAGGCGGATGTGATCGGAGTAAGATATGTTCCGTTGGAAACGAACGAAACAGCAACACTGGGAAGCGCTGTGATAGCCGGATATGCCGCGGGAATATTCAGTGATATCGCTCAGACAGCCTCTTCATTCGTTAAAAAGTCAAGTCCGGTCGAACCCGATATGGAAAATTACAGTGAATATGATCCTTTCAGGAAAGCATACAGACAATTATTGGATGTCGCGGGTGTTCCTATGGGTCTTCTGTATTGAAATATAGTAAATGAAAGGAAATCAGAAAATGGAATTACCTGAGAAAGCAACCACTCCGACCATGTATTTTGTCGGCGTAACCACTGCAAAATCATCTATTATGAGGGTGTTCCCCCGCTGGGTGGAATATCTGGGATTGAAAGGGGCAGTCCTTAAGGGGATCGATCTGAAGATCCACGATGAAAGAGAGAATTACAGGAAAACAGTCGACTTTATTAAAAATGATCCTTTGTCCCTCGGCGCGCTTGTCACGACACATAAACTCGATATATTCGAGTCGGCGGAAGATATGTTCGACTATTTGGATCCTTTTGCCGAAAGATTCGGCGAACTCTCCTCCATATCCAAAAACAGCGGAAAACTTGAGGGGCACGCGAAAGACTTTATGTCATGTGGTCTCGCGATGGAGGCTTTCATCTCGAAAGGACACTGGAAGCAAGGCGGAGAGGTGTTCATTATGGGTGCAGGAGGAAGCGCGCTTGCAATAACGACGTGGCTGACTTCACCCGACCGGGGAGAGGACAGACCTGCTGTCATCACACTTTCCAACAGGAGCCCGCAGAGGCTTGAAGAGGCAAAGAGCAAACTTGTCGGCGTTACGGGTGCGACAGAGATAAGATACGCTCTCTGCCCATTGCCTGAAGACAATGACAGGATACTCGGATCACTGCCGGCACATTCAGTGGTCATAAACGCCACAGGTCTGGGAAAAGACAGACCGGGATCTCCGCTGACGGGCACAGAACTATTCCCGTTGAACGGGCTTGTCTGGGAACTTAATTACAGAGGAGATCTGCTTTTCATGAAACAGGCTCTGGAGCAGGCTGATGACAGAAAACTGACAGTTGAGGACGGATGGATATACTTTGTTCACGGCTGGACACAAGTCATAACACAGGTTTTTCATATCGATCTGACTCCGGAAATGCTCAGCGATTGTTCAGAAATAGCGAAAGGATGTTAAATATGACCGAACACGATTTTACGCTTCCGTTTACCATCGATTTTGATATGGTCACCGGGCTTTCCGGGAAAACTCCTTCGACCAGACGTATGCTTTCACAGATGAAGGGAATGTATGCGGACCGGGAAGCCTTTGAGGATATGCTACAGAAAGAGGATGTGCTCATATATGAGTTTTACGAGCTTGGTCTCCCTGAAGACTCCGGTGACATCGCCTTCGGCACTTCGATTGTGTATCCGGGTAAAGTCGGCAGCGAGTATTTTATGACAAAAGGGCATTTTCACACGATCATAGATACAGGCGAGGTCTATTACTGCCTTTCCGGTCAGGGGCTAATGCTCATGGAAGACCCGGAGGGCAATACCGCTGCGGCCGAGCTTAAGAAAGGCTGCGCGGTGTACTGTCCCAAAAGATATGCGCACAGAAGCGTGAATACAGGAAATGAACCGCTTGTGACTTTTTTTGCTTTCCGGGGAGATGCCGGTCACGATTACGGTACGATCGAAACCAAAGGATTCCGGAAACTTGCTCTTGAGATCGGAGGGAAACCCGTGGTAACAGATAATCCTGCATGGTCAGGGACCGAGGGTGTGCGAGGTGCAGAATGAAGATCCTTGTTACGGCAACTTCATTTATGGATCAGGACAATACCGGATCCATTGAAACCCTCAAAGGTTTTGCTGACGAGTTAGTGCTTAATCCGTTCAAACGTCCTATGACCGCTGGTGAACTGGTCGGTATATGCGAAGGCTGTTACGGGATAATCGCCGGTCTCGATCATTATGACAGCAGCTTTTTCGAAGCCGCACCGGAATCTCTGAAAGTCATTTCCAGATACGGAGTAGGTTATGACAGAGTAGATATTGCCGCCGCGCGAAAACGGAATATCACTGTCACCAATACGCCCGGAGTCAATTCCGAATCGGTCGCCGACCTGACTTTCGGACTTATGCTTGCGGTCGCGAGACATATACCTCAGGCGGACAGAGAGATCAGAGAAGGAGCCTGGCCAAGATTTGGCGGCGTTGAGCTTTTCGGCAAAAGTCTCGGGATACTTGGACTGGGATCGATCGGAAAAGCAGTTGCATTGCGTGCCGGCGGATTCTCAATGAAAGTATCCGCATATGATCCGTATATCGATGTCAGGTTTGCAGAGGAACATGGTATCAGGATATGTTCGTTTGATGAGATCATTGCCGGCGGTGATTTTATCTCCGTCCATCTTCCGCTGAACGGATCGACTTCGGGGCTGATAGGCAGTGAAGCGATCGCCGGAATGAAGAGCGATGCTATCGTAATAAATACGGCCAGAGGCGGTATAGTTGACGAAAAGGCAATGTATGAGGCTTTGACCACAGGCAGGATCAGAGGGTATGGCGCGGATGCTTTTGACAAGGAACCGCCTGTAAACGAACCCTTGCTTACCCTGCCGAATGTCGTTGCCACGCCGCATTCCGGATCACATACCAGAGAAGCAAAACAGAAAATGGCGGCTTTGTCCGTCAGAAACCTTATTGAAGTACTGTCGGGCAGAGAATGTGATCATGTAGTCAGATAGTTATAAAGATTCTTTAGGAGGAGTCTATGAAAAAAGAAGAAATCATCAGATCGATCAAGGATACCGGCGTGGTCGCCGTTGTAAGAGCAGAAAGCGCGGCATCCGCCATGAAGATTTCGGAAGCCTGTATCAAGGGCGGGATAAAAGCTATTGAAATAACTTTTACGGTGCCCGGTGCGGCTGATATCGTCAAAAGCCTTGCAGGAGCATACGCGGGATCAGACGTCCTTATCGGGGCCGGTACGGTGCTTGATCCGGAGACAGCAAGAATTGCCATCCTCGCAGGTGCCTCGTACATCGTCAGTCCCTGCCTGAACGCCGATACGGTCAGACTCTGCAACAGATATTCTGTTCCTTGCATGCCCGGAGCAATGACCATAAAGGAAGTTGTTGAGTGTTTAGAAGCCGGAGCTGATATAATCAAGATATTCCCCGGTGAACTTTTCGGACCGGCGATCATCAAAGCTATAAAAGGACCTCTCCCGCACGCTTGTCTCATGCCGACAGGCGGTGTCTCGGTCGAAAACGCGGGCGAGTGGATAAAGGCCGGAGCAGTGGCGGTCGGAGCCGGAGGAAGTCTTACGGCGGGAGCAAAGACAGGCGATTTTGACTCAATAACAAATATCGCGTCAAAGCTTGTTGAAGCTGTAAGAAAAGCCAGAAACTGAAGGAGGCACGACGTGGCTGATATTTCGTTGGATAAGACCGACAGGGATTCCTTTGGGGCCGTTTCTGATCTTTCACGGCGGGACCGCATCATGGTCGGGCCTTCAGAAACAGAGGCTGAGTGCATCTCACCTGACTCTTCTTCCTTATCTCTTGACGGAGAGTGGAGGGCGGAGTATTCCGACAGCCCGCTCAACGGGATATCCGTTTATGATCCGTCCGCGGGGATACCGGCTGATATCCCGGGAAGTGTTTTCACGGCTCTCTTTAAGGCAGGAGTCATTCCTGATCCCGTTATTGGTAAAAATCAGATCATTGCAAGGCAATTCAGCTATAAATACTGGAGGTTGAGCTGCGAATTTACATGGAACGGGCATGACTTGCATAATGGACAAGTCAGATTTTGTTTTGGCGGAGTTGCCAACAAGTGCAGTATTTTCATTAATGGCTTTCATGTCGGGTCACATGAAGGTATGCTTTCTTCATTCTGTTTTGAGACAGACGGACTCCTTAATGCCGATAAACCTAATTGTATCGTTGTCCTGCTCGATCCTATCCCGTTTATTTCCGATACCGTATTCCATCCCGAATGCAATGCCAGCTGGAAAAACACGGTCGTTATCAACAACGTCTACGGCTGGCACTACTCCAATCTTCCTTCTCTCGGCATATGGCAAAGTGTCCGCCTGGAGAAGGTGCCGGCAGCTGAGATCGAAGGAGTTCTGATCCACACTCTTAGTCATGAGGAAAAGAGGATGGCTCTGCATGTTTCACTTTCTTCTAACTGCAGTACGCGCTTTTTCAGGCTGGCTGTCAATTATTCTCCTCTGAATTTCAGCGGTAAGACTTACAGTTACGAAGTCGGGATAGATTTTAACGGGGAGAAAAACGTGTGTGCTGATCATGAATTCATTATTCCCGACGGAAAACTCTGGTGGCCTGTGGACATCGGTGAACCTTGTCTTTACAGGATCAGTGTTTCGTTGAATGATAGTTCAGGACACGTGATCTCATTACGGGAAGATAATTTCGGGATACGGTCTATTGAAATGCTCCCGCTGCCGGGGGGACCGAAATCTGATCTTTTCAACTGGGTGTTTTGCGTAAACGGGCGGAAGATTTTCGTTAAGGGCTCAGGCTGGTGCACTGCTGATGCATTGCTCGATCTCAGAAGGGAGCGTTATGATAGATTTCTAGGATTGTGCAGACTGCAGCATATTCAGATGCTCAGAGCCTGGGGATGCGGGATGCCTGAAACCGATGATTTCTATGATCTGTGCGACAGAAACGGGATCATGGTCATACAGGAGTGGCCTACTGCTTGGAACAGCCATCTTACACAACCTTTCGAAATGCTTGAGGAGACCGTAAGAGTCAATACCTTGCGTATCAGAAATCATCCTTCGCTTGTTATGTACGGAGGAGGAAACGAATCATCCGATCCGTACGGATCCGCCATCGATATGATGGGCAGGCTCAGCATCGAACTCGACGGAACAAGGACCTTTCACCGTGGTGAACCTTTCGGCGGAAGCCGGCATAATTATGATTCATACTGGGGCAGACAGTCTATAGACCATAATTTCACGATGACCGCTCCATTCTGGGGTGAATTCGGTCTGGCGAGCATGCCGTGTACAGAGAGTGTGAAACGGTATATCCCCGTGGATGAGATCGGCAGCTGGCCGCCTGTTCCGGGGAGCAGCTATGAGTATCACACTCCCGTTTTCGGCAAATGGAAAGATGTAGAAATAATGATGCAGTATGCCGGATATTTCGCACCGGAGGAATGGGATCTTGATTCGTATATCATATCTTCGCAGCTTATTCAGAGTGAAGGTGTCCGGCATACGCTTGAAAGAGCGAGAACAAGATTTCCGGAGTGTGCGGGAGCTTTGTATTATAAGATCAACGATAACTTCCCTGCTGTTTCGTGGTCGACAATCGACTGGTTTGGAACTGCAAAACTTTCTCATTATGCTGTGATGAATGCTTTTGAACCGCTGCATACATGCATATTGATGGAGAAGAATGATGTTTTCGGAGAGAAAGCAGGCTTTCCTGTGTGGGTCATGGATGACGCGGGTGATCTGGAAGGACATGATTGGTTCGTAACCGCAAAATTATATGATAACGAATTGCGTGAGGTGTATTCAGAGCGATACAAAGAAATACCTTTGTGCAATGGCATCGCGAATGTCGGAACACTGGTGCTGGATGAGAGTATAACAGCGTATACGCTGGTTTTTGCTGTGATATCACTATATGTTGATGGAATTAAGCGTGCACAGTCATTTACTTTCATGAATTATGTAAGAGATAAAGGGTGTATGTTCAGATTGCCCGGTACGACTCTTGTTATCCGTTCTGTCGAGGGAAGAAATGATCCGGATAAAAAGCTGGTTGAGGTCATGAACTCAGGATCCGTCCCTGCAGTCGGAGTTACTTTAACAAGGCCGGGGTATGATGATGTGTTTATATCTGATAAAGGATTTTTGTGGTTTGATCCGGGCGAAAGGATCGTTTTTGAGACGAACAGCTGCGAGGGGCTGAATGTTTTTGCATTGAATATACAGAAGGGATGATCTGTCGCTTATGAAAGAGAGCAGGACTTTTGGATGCCAGAAGAATGCCTTAAGGGGATTGCAGAGGCTTTTGTGTCCGCATGCGCTGCCGGTTATCGATCCGTTTTGTTCTGTCGTATATGAGGGCAGCAGTTCCAAGAAAGGAGATAACGCTGATTGGGACTGGTATATTTACCAGGATGAAAAAGGTGAATGGGTACTGTTTGAAACTGAGGAAGCCGGAG
>JAQVYV010000059.1 GCA_028708525.1 Eubacteriales bacterium | reverse complement strand
CTAAAAAAGAAAACTTGTTCAATGAGCTTGTTGAGAATGCAACAAACAGAACTAAAATAGATCCAAAGTACTATGAAAGGTATAACGTCAAACGAGGACTACGTAATGATGACGGGACCGGAGTACTAGTTGGTCTTACAGAGGTTGGTGAAGTATTCTCGTACATCATGGATGATGCTGAACGTGTGCCTACTGAAGGGCATTTGTTTTACCGCGGAATCGAGATCAATGATCTTGTTAACGGATTTTACCAGGAAAAGAGGTATGGATATGAGGAGTGTGTCTATTTGCTTTTGTTCGGAGAACTTCCAAATTCAGATCAACTTTATCAATTTGAAGAACTACTGACTGAGTACAGACAGCTTCCGGTCAACTTTACTGAAGATATGATCATGAAGGCACCGAGTCCGGATATAATGAATAAGCTTGCCCGTACTTATCTGGCATTGTACTCCTACGACTCGGATCCTGACAGTACAAATATCAAGAATGTTTTAAGACAATGTATATCACTGATAGCGGTAACCCCATTGCTTATTTCATACGCATACATGGCGAAAAGATATTATGTTGATAAGCAAAGCCTTTTCATTCATACACCTAAACCTGAATACAATACTGCACAGAACATCCTGCATCTTATCAGAGCAGACGGTAAATTTACTGAATTAGAAGCAAGAGTACTTGATCTTGCTCTGGTTCTTCATGCTGAACACGGAGGAGGGAACAACTCTTCATTTGTCACTCATGCAGTATCTTCATCAGGTTCAGATACATATTCAGTTATGGCTGCTGCTGTTGGTTCACTTAAAGGTCCTCAGCATGGTGGGGCAAGTGGGAAGGCATACGACATGATGCAGGACCTGAAAGATAATGTGTCGAACTGGAGAAGTGAGATAGAAGTTGAGAATT
Source organism: Eubacteriales bacterium (assembly GCA_028708525.1). GTDB lineage: Bacteria > Bacillota > Clostridia > Saccharofermentanales > UBA5734 > JAQVYV01. The sequence continues at coordinate 8,877 of JAQVYV010000059.1, read as the reverse complement.
ATCTTGCATCGATCCTGAATAAAGAAGCTTACGACAGATCCGGACTTATTTATGGTATAGGACATGCAGTGTATACTGTATCGGACCCAAGAACAAAATTATTACGAGACTATGCCAGAGCGCTTGCTTTTGAGTCAGGCCGAGAAAAAGAGTATGAGTTGTATACAACAACAGAAAGACTTGCACCTGATGTTTTTTATAAGGTAAAGAAGAGTGACAAAATCGTATGTGCTAATGTTGACTTTTATTCGGGTTTCATTTATGACATGCTTGGTATTCCTAAAGAACTTTTCACACCTATTTTCGCGACTGCCAGAGTTGCAGGGTGGAGTGCGCATCGTATCGAAGAAATACTCAGCGGAGGCAGGATCATGAGACCGGCATATAAATGTGTAAAAAAAAGACGGGAATATACACCCCTAAGCGGAAGATAAATTGTCGGTTAATTAGAATTATTGTGAATAATTTATGAATTATGTAGTAAATATCATTAACTGGTTGATATTTATCTAATTAATGTTATACAATATAGTTAGTAAACTAAATATACTTAAAGTAAAACGTAATTTGAATCAAAAGGATATAAGGATATTTAGAAATACTAAATATGGGGGGGGAAAATATTATGTATCAGGAGAATGAATTCAAGATTTCAGAATCTGAATGGCTTGTTATGCATGTCATTTGGGACAGACCGCAGCCGGTTTACATGGGAGATATCGTAAAGGCTCTCAGCAATACTCCATGGAGTCGTACTACTATACAGACAATGGTGGCACGTCTGTTGGCAAAGCAGGTAGTTGGAGCTAATAAAACAAGATATGCTTTTCAGTACTATCCAATAGTTTCTAAGGAAGACGCTCAGAAATCTTTTACTGAATCGTTTATCAGAAGAGTCTATAACGGAGATACATCTTTGCTTATTAAAGAAATCGCATCAGGTGATTATTTAACAGCGGAAGAAAAGAAAGTACTAAAGAAGAGTCTTTGATGCTTATAACACCTAAGAAAAGGACTGTATGCAGCGATAAACTGCTTACAGTCCTTTTTGGTGACCCTAAGGAGAATCGAACTCCTGATTCCGCCTTGAGAGGGCGGCGTCTTGACCGCTTGACCATAGGGCCGTTTGTGATGCGCTGATGATTATATCATTGCTTATTTTTATATGCAAGTATAAAATATCATGAATAGATCAACAACGAAAGGCCGCATATATGGAGCATGGTTATATAGATATAAAGGGAGCAAAAGAACACAATCTGAAAGATATCGACTTAAGCATACCACGAGATAAACTGGTTGTGCTTACAGGATTGTCGGGATCAGGAAAATCATCTCTTGCATTTGATACTATTTATGCTGAAGGTCAGAGAAGGTATGTCGAATCATTATCGTCATACGCCAGACAGTTTCTTGGTCAAATGGAGAAACCTGATGTTGATTCAATCGAGGGACTGTCACCCGCAATCTCGATCGACCAGAAAACAACAAGTAAGAACCCCAGGTCTACTGTTGGAACGGTAACAGAAATATATGATTATCTTCGACTTTTATATGCGAGAGTCGGAACTCCGCATTGTCCCGAATGCGGTAAATTGATCGAAAAACAAAGTATTGACCAAATCGTTGATATTCTGATCGAATACCCGGAAACAACACGATTAATAGTTATGTCACCTCTCGTCAAGGGCAGAAAAGGTGAATTTCAGAAAATGCTTGATGAGTTAAGAAAAAGTGGTTATGCAAGAGTCAGAATAGATGATTCATTCTACGAATTAGACGAAGAAATTTCTCTTGAGAAAAATAAGAAACATAGTATTGAAGCAGTTATTGACAGACTGGTCATAAAAGAAGGTGTTTCATCAAGACTTACTGATTCGATCGAAACAGCGGCATCACTTTCCGGCGGATTGATCAATGTTCTGATCATGATTCCCGAGGATCGGTCTGTTGATGATCTCACAGATATCTCTTACAGAAATGAAGAAAAGCTGTTTTCGCAGAATTTCTCCTGTCCTGACTGCGGTATAAGTTTCGAGGAGTTATCTCCAAGAATGTTCTCTTTTAATAATCCTTTTGGAGCGTGTACTCATTGCTCCGGACTTGGTGTGATGACGGATATCGATCCTGAACTTATCGTAGAATTTCCTGAACTATCACTCAATGAAGGTGCAATCACCGCCGGTGGATGGAAGTTCGGTGATCCCGATTCATGGGCGAGAGCATTCATTGAGGCACTTTCGGTAAAATACGGATTTTCACTAGATACTCCGTATAAAGATCTTCCGGAAAGAATAAAGAATATCATCATGTTCGGAAATGGCGGTGAAGTATTAACCATAGATACAACGAACAGTAAATATTCACACGGTAAGGATTATCGTTCTGACTTCAAAGGAATTATTCCTACTATTGAGAGACGATACAGAGAATCATCGTCTGAAGATATAAAAGAATATTATGAGCAGTTCATGTCTAAAACCATATGTCCTGAGTGTCATGGTGCAAGATTAAAGAAGGAAAGTCTGTCTGTTTTGGTAAATGGTAAAAATATATACGAAATAACAAGCATGCCGATCGAAAAGGCAAAACGGTTCCTGAATAATATCCATTTTGGTTTCAGGAAAACTCAAATCGCTGAACGTATTCTTAAAGAAATAGATGCACGTCTGGGATTTCTGTATGATGTTGGATTGAATTATATGACTCTTTCCCGGGCTTCAGCAACTCTTTCAGGTGGTGAAGCTCAACGAATCAGACTCGCAACTCAGATAGGTTCAGGTTTGATGGGTGTTCTCTACATTCTGGATGAACCAAGTATCGGTCTGCACCAGAAAGATAACAGCAGGCTTCTCGGAACACTTAAGAAACTCAGAGATCTGGGTAATTCGGTTCTCGTTGTAGAACATGATGAAGAAACAATGCGGGAAGCTGATCATATAGTTGATATGGGACCACTTGCAGGTGAGAAAGGCGGATATGTTGTCGCATCAGGTACTGTGTCTGAAATAATCGCATGCAAGGAATCGATCACAGGACAATATCTAAGCGGTGTAAAGAAAATACCTGTACCTGAAATAAGAAGAAAAGGTAACGGGAGCTGTCTTATGATCAAAGGAGCTAAAGAGAATAATCTGAAAAACATAAATGTAAATATACCTCTTGGGGCTATGACTTGTGTCACAGGAGTTTCCGGATCCGGTAAAAGTTCACTTGTTAACGGAATTATACTGAACAGGTTGCTGAAAGAACTTAACGGAGCTCGCAGAAGCAGCGGTCAATGCGATAGTATTGAAGGCTATCAGATGCTTGATAAAGTTATAGATATCGATCAATCTCCGATAGGAAGGACACCTAGATCAAATCCGGCCACATATACAGGAGTGTTCGATCTTATTAGAAATCTATATGCCAGCACACCGGAAGCAAGAGCAAGAGGGTACAAACAAGGCAGATTCAGTTTCAATGTCAAAGGCGGCAGATGCGAGGCTTGCAGCGGAGACGGAGTCAACAAGATAGAAATGCACTTTTTGCCGGATATATATGTCAAATGTGAAGTGTGTAAAGGAAAACGTTATAATCGTGAAACACTTGAAGTAAGGTATAAGGGGAAAAATATATCTGACGTTCTCCAGATGTCTGTCAGTGAAGCAGTTGAATTCTTTAGTTCTATTCCAAGGATCAGAAGGAAAATAGAAACACTTGATGAAGTGGGATTAGGCTACATCAGGCTTGGTCAGCCTTCAACACAACTTTCCGGCGGAGAGGCTCAAAGAGTTAAGCTTGCAACTGAGTTATCACGTAAAGGTACAGGGAAAACGCTATATATACTTGATGAGCCTACAACCGGTCTTCATATTGCTGATGTTCACCGACTTGTAGAAATATTAAACAGACTTACAGAAAACGGCAATACTGTTATTGTAATTGAACATAATCTTGAAGTTATCAAAACAGCTGACCATATTCTGGACCTTGGACCTGACGGCGGAGACGGAGGTGGGAAGGTCGTAACTGTTGGTACACCGGAGGAAGTTGCTTTGTGTGATAATTCGTATACTGGACAGTATCTTAAGAAAATATTAAAATTAAAGTAGTTGATCGGAAGGATAGAAACAGGTTTTATAATGACAATATGTACATCATGTAAGAAGAACGTTGCAGTAGTTTTTACTACACGAATAGAAAGTGGCCACAGATTTAATGAAGGGCTTTGTATAAAGTGTGCTTATGAATCAGGACTTGGCGGACTGGATGGCCTGCTCAGAAGTTCCGGTATTAATGAAAATAATATCGATGAAATAACTGAACGCTTGAATAGTTTTATGAGCAACTCTGATTTTCAATCCCCTGAATCCATTCTGAAGTCCCTTATTAAAGGATTTAAAGATGATATATCAACTGAGACGGATTCTTTCGAAGAACAGGATAATGGCGACAACAGTTCACTTATACCTGTTTCATCTGTATCAGGTTCTGATTCGGATGATGACTCTGAATCAAATGGTAATATCGTACCCGGTGATGGTAAAGAATTGTTACGTAAGAAACCAATATCGGTTAAAGAAAACAACAGACAGTTGCCGAAACGTAAGTTTCTGGATCAGTTTGGAGCGAATCTTACGCTTAGAGCTTCAGAGGGGAAAGTTGACAGGATAATCGGCAGACAGAAAGAACTCGACAGAGTGATCCAGATACTTAACAGAAGATCGAAGAACAATCCGGTCCTTCTTGGAGAACCCGGTGTCGGAAAGACAGCAATAGCGGAGGGTCTTGCTGTAAGGATAAGTGAAGGGAAAGTTCCTGTAAAGTTAAGAGGGCTTGAGGTATATCTTCTTGATCTTACCGCAATGGTTGCAGGAACGCAATTCAGAGGACAGTTTGAAGGCAGGATGAAAGGTGTTGTCGATGATGCGAAGCGGTCAGGCAACATCGTTCTGGTCATTGATGAATTGCATAACATAATGGGTGCCGGTGACGCTGAAGGCGCAATGAATGCAGGAAACATACTTAAACCTGCACTTGCGAAAGGTGACATTAAAGTTCTGGGTTCTACTACTCTTAATGAATATAGAAAATTTATCGAAAAAGACTCGGCACTCGAAAGAAGATTTCAGCAAGTATTGGTTGATGAACCCGATATTGAAGATTCAGTCAGTATCCTCATGGGCGTTAAAGACTACTATGAAGAACATCACAGCGTAAGATATGATGAGGATGTAATCAGAGCAGCGGTAATACTATCTGAACGATATATTACTGATAGGTTTTTGCCGGATAAGGCTATAGACCTGATCGATGAAGCAGGATCAAGAGCCAATTTGCGTGATGAAAAAAGTATCGAAATTTACGAATCAGCTCAAAGAATCGATTCGCTTGAAAGCTCATTAAATTCTATCGGTACAGTACTTTCTGATAAAGATGATGGAGAGAAATTGTATGAATATCAGGCAGAACTAAAATCCAAGATCTGCAGGGAGAAAGACAGGTATGATAAACTCGTTGAAGCACATACACCGGTGCTGATCACTATAGAGGATATAGCGAGTGTTGTTGAAATGTGGACAGGAGTTCCTGTGCAGCGAATCAGTGAAGATGAATCAGATAAACTGTTAAAGCTTGAAGAAAGACTCCGACAGAGAGTTATTGGGCAGAACCAAGCGGTTGAGGCCTTAGCATCAGCTATAAGAAGAAAACGCGCCGGGTTTTCCGCTAAGCATAAACCATCATCCTTTATTTTCGTCGGACCGACCGGTGTGGGAAAAACCGAGTTAGTTAAAACTTTGGCATGGGCTGTTTTCGGGTCAGAGGATAATATGATCCGTCTGGATATGTCAGAGTTTATGGAGTCTCATACAGTAAGCAAGATGATAGGTTCACCTCCCGGATATGTTGGCTTCGATGATGGTGGACAGCTAACGGAAAAGGTACGGAGAAAGCCATATAGTGTCATTCTGTTCGATGAAATTGAGAAAGCACATGCAGATGTTTATAACATGCTTTTGCAAATACTCGATGACGGAAGACTTACAGACAGTCATGGCAGGATGGTGAATTTTGAAAATACTATCATTATTATGACATCCAATGCGGGCACTACACTTAAAGGCAATTCTATTGGATTCGGGTCAACCGGTCATACAGCACTCGAGAACAGAGTGGATACTGTTCTCAAGGAGATATTCCGTCCTGAGTTTCTTAACAGGGTCGATGAAATTGTTGTTTTCAATGAACTTTCGAAAGATGATCTGCGCAGGATATGCGACCTGATGCTGAAGGATGTTTTCGCAACTCTTGCGGAGAAGGGCATCCGACTTGTTGTTTCTGATGAGGTGAAAGATCATATCACCGAAAAAGGATACGACAGTAAGTTTGGTGCCAGACCTTTGAGAAAGACAATACGAAAATTGCTTGAAGACCCTCTTACCGACTTGTTGTTAAAAGGAAGTCTCGACGGTGCGATCGGTATATCGGCGACTCTTAGCAATGATTTGATCGAGTTTGAGATACTCTGATATTCTGATCATGTTCTGTAACTGCCGTTGATCTTCACATAATCATACGAGAAGTCGCATGTCCACATTATCTCGTCCGAATCACCTGCATTCAGATCTATAGTTATTGTTATATCGTGCTCTTTTAGTATATCTTTCGCCTCTGCTTCACTGAATTGGAGTGCTTTGCCTTCGGAATATACGCTGATGCTTCCAAGACGTATTTCGCATTTTTCGGGATCGAATTCAGCTCCGGAATATCCTGCTGCTGTTAAAATACGACCCCAATTAGCATCTTCTCCAAAGAATGCTGTCTTTACCAGTGGAGATTTCGCAACAGCTCTTGCTACAGCCAATGCGTCTGCCTTATTCTTAGCGTTAAATACTCTTATTTCAATAAGTTTAGTTGCACCTTCACCGTCAGATGCTATTGATTTGGCAAGATCTGTCGATACGATTTCCAAAGCCTTAAGAAATTTTCTGTAATCTCGTGAACCCTTATCAGATATTTGCTGATTATGCGCACATCCGTTAGCCAGTAATGTGACCATATCGCATACGCTTGTATCACCATCAACACTTATCCGGTTGAATGATCTGTCAACAACTGATTTCAATGCCAGATCCAATAGTTCCTGAGATATATTACAATCTGTTGTTAAAATTGCTATCATTGTTGCCATATCAGGATGTATCATTCCTGAACCCTTTGCCATGCCTGACAGAGTGATTTTCTTTCCTCCGGCAGTGAAAGCAACAGACGATTCCTTTGGCACTGTATCAGTAGTCATTATAGCAAGTTCGGCAAGATGTCCGCCCTCTACTTCTCCTGTAAGTGAAGATATGGCTTTTATCAAACCTCCGCGAATCGAATCCATCGGCAAACGTCTACCAATAATTCCCGTAGATGCTGTCAATATGTTTTCAGGTCTGCAGGACAGAGCCTCAGAAATTATCGCCGCTATTTCATCAGCATCATTATTACCGTCTTGTCCTACACATGCATTGGCATTACCGCTGTTGACAACTATCCCTGAACAAGGAAACCGTCCGGTAAGTTTCATGGAGCGTAACAGAGAATGGCCCTTTACGATATTTCGGGTAAATACACTGCTTGAAATGGCCGGTGGATCAGACACGATCAGTGCGATATCCAGATTTCCGGTTTTCTTAATGCCACCTGAAACGCCGGAAGCGTAATAGCCTTCGGGCGAGTTTATTGCTCCGTCAAAAATCAAGAAATCATCCATTGTTGTTCCACCTTCATATATAATGATTCTATTATATCAAACGGATCATATTGTAAGTCAACGATGTTGCTTTTTTGACTAAACTGTAACATAATAATTGCTGTTGAAAGTAAACCATAAGGAGGGTGTGACAATGATAAGCAGGAGCGATTTGAAACTTAGAGCGAAATCGCAGTTAAAGGACAGGTATTGGAATTACTTGGGTGTTTCACTTATCCCGTCACTGGTTTCTTACATCATAAGCATACCGATATCACTTATAGCTCAGGGACTCATACTGACCGGCATTATATCAGCTGTTACCATTGATAATGCTTCCGGCGATTTGTTTCGTGATATTGTTGAACGATATTCAGTTATGGATTTCGAGGGGATCTTTGATCTTATTGAATCAAATCCGGATCCTTTCGTTTTGATCAAAGGGTTTATGCCGGGATATGCTTTCTTAATGATTTCGGAGATACTCATTTCTGTGCTTGTGATGGCTCCGATAGTTGTGGGGATCACAAGGTGGTTCATCAGGTCAAGAGAAACAGCTAAAGTCAAAGTTAATATTTGTTTTTCATCATTCAAAGGCAGTGTTTATTTTAAAACAGTTGGCAGTATGCTTTATTATAATATTTGGCTTATTTTATGGTTCATGCTATTTTATATTCCGGGAATCATCAAATCATATTCTTACCGCATGATCCCATATATTCTTGCAGATAATCCTGAGATCGGGGCTAAACGTGCTTTGAAATTGAGCAACCAAATGACAAGGGGGCATAAGTTTGAGATATTCATACTTGATCTTTCATTTATCGGATGGTATCTTCTTGGATTAATGGCTTGTTGTATTGGTGTAGTAGCTGTGACGCCATATGTTAATGCTACTATGGCTGAATTATACGATACATTAAAGAAGGAAGCAGTCGAAAGCGGAGCATGTACAATGGAAGAACTTGGGTATGTGCCGGTATTTCAGGATAGTGGAGCAGGGGATCATGAGTAAAACAAATATCGGATCGGATATAAGAAAATATGACGTTATAATAATAGGGAGCGGTATAGCAGGCATATTTGCCGGGTATGAGCTTGTTTCGGGCAACAAAACACTTAAGGTCGCGATAATAGAACAGGGTGCCGACATT
>JAQVYV010000058.1 GCA_028708525.1 Eubacteriales bacterium | reverse complement strand
CCTTTTTATTGATATAATTGAATTATGATAGAAAGAGCATCTGACATAATTAGAAGGTATGTTGAGACAGGGGGATGTGACCTGCATCTTCATACTCACTTTTCGGATGGAGCCGACAGTGTGGTATCACTTGTCCAGAAAGTCATGGCGAACAGGCTTAAGTGTTTTGCCGTGACAGATCACGACTCAATAGACGCTGTACCGGAGATTTTCTCATTACTTGACAGACTTGGTGAGCTGGGCTTTGATCGTCCTGCTTTCATACCGGGGATCGAGATCTCAGCTGAATATGATTTTGCGGGCCAAAGTACCGAGATCCACATTCTTGGGTACTTCCCATCAGGAGGGTACGAGGAGATGAGCTCTTTCGTACAGGAACAGAGGAAGAAGCGAGATGAAAGAAACTCCGAGATGTGCAGACGTCTTACAGAAATGGGGATGCCGGTCACCATGGAGGAGATGAAGGCTGAAGGACGAAGAAGCGTGGGGAGACTGCATGCGGCAAATATACTGATGCGTAAAGGATATTTATCTTCCGTGAAAGAAGGATTTGATACATTGTTCGGATACGGAAAGCCTTGTTATGTAAGAAGGGATAAACCCGGCGCAAAGGAAGCGGTCAGGAATATTAAGGATGCCGGAGGTATGGCGGTGATCGCTCACCCATATCTGTATAAATGGACAGGTTCAGAGCCGGGCAGAGTTTCCTGTATCCTTGCGAAAGCAATAGATGACCTCAAACAAATGGGTATCGAAGGTGTTGAGGCTTTTCACGGTGAAGCTTCGCAGGAACAGAGAGAAGAGACCTATGCTGTTTCATTGGCTCTCGGATTATTACCTACAGCCGGAAGTGACTACCATGGTGAAAACAAGAGCGGGGTAAGGATGTACGACGGTGAAACGCATTTCATTGAAGATGATACATGTTCAGAGTCGGCATTACTTTTAGAAAAGGAAGACAGGTATCTGGTTTGCAGTGACAGTAAAACCGACTCGATCGAGAGACAGATACATTTTCCTTTCGCGGGATCGCATGATGAGATTTTAGAGAAGAAACCGCAACTTATCGTATATGGCAGAGCTGACGGAGCAAGGAGAATACTGTCGCTGTACAAGGCATCAGTACCGGACAAACTGAAACAGGAATACATATATTTGAGTCTGCAGGAGCTGGGTCACGCAAATATGCCGTTACTTCATTCCAAGGCTGTATCGATACTGAGAGAAATCACGCTTTTCAGCGTCTGAAACTTTACACACATATCGAACACATTGAGGTCATATTATGATATAACGGAAACGAGGTATATCATGGGCATGAAGAGAAAAATACTGATAGCTGAGGATGAGCCTAATCTGCGCAAGCTGATAAAGAATTATCTGCAGCGTGAAGGTTTTGAGATAACTGAGGCTTCTGACGGAAGAGAGGCTTTGGAGAAATTTACAGATGAAGAGTATGCACTTGTTCTGCTCGATATAATGATGCCGTATATGGATGGATTTGCAGTTTGTCGTGAAATACGTAAGCTGTCGTCTGTTCCAATAGTATTTCTTACGGCTAAAAGTCAGGAATATGATGAGCTGAGCGGGTTTGATTGCGGAGCTGATGAGTATATAACCAAGCCTTTCAGTCCGGCTGTATTGGTGAAAAGAGTTAAAGCTGTGCTCAGAAGATCGGGAGCATTGGATGCAGATAAAATAAACTTCGCAGGAATAACGCTTTTAGGTGGTGAAAGAAGGGTCGAATCGGATGGAGAAACGATCAGTCTTACTCCCAGGGAATATGAATTGCTGGCTTATTTCATAAGAAATCGGAATATCGCTCTCAGTCGTCAGGTGATAATCGAAAATGTCTGGGGTTATGATTATGAGGGTGATGACAGGACGGTAGATACACATATAAAATGTCTCAGAAATAAACTGGGTAACAATGGAAAGTCTCTAAGAACGATCAGAAAACTTGGGTACATGCTTACTGACAGAGAACCGGAAGTGATGCAATGAAGATCAGAAGTAAGCTTTTTCTTATAATAATGGGTATATTGTTGCTGAACTTAGCGGTAACATATGTTTTTGCCGGATTCTTTATGGAGAAGCTTTATACAAGGAGCAAGACGAATGAACTTCTCGAGGTCCAGGAGGATATCAGCCGCGAATATGATGGATTTTCGGATGCGCTTTCTGCGCAGATAGAGGTGGCGGAACAGAGAAACATTACCGTGCTGATATTCAGTATGTCCGGAAGAAATGCCGGTATAGAATATTTTTCCAGAAACACAGATATACCGTCGGGTATGGGCGATATGATGCGGGGCAGATACAGTCCGCTTAACTGGATAAATTATGCGTATAACAGCGGATTGCTGAATCAGCTTTCTGAAGCAGGTGGAAGCAATGTAATAACACTTGAAACTGATCCGCTTCTGCGGACCGCTCAGTCCGGGAGTCAGCGATCGCTCAATGTCTTCAGCGTAATGACCGGTGGGAAATACCTTTTTCTTGAAACACCTGTCGAACAGATCGAAAGCACTGCTATGCTTGGCTTGAGATATATGCTTCTTATTTCAGCGGGGACTATATTGCTGGCAGCAGTCGTGATGATCTTTGTATCACAGAAGATATCTGCCCCTATACTGGAGGCATCAAATGCTGCTAACAGGATTGCTAATCTTGATTTTGGAGTAAAATGCAACATCGGGTCTGATGATGAGTTAGGTGAACTGGGAATGAGCATCAACTCAATGGCGGATCGTCTCCAGGAGAATCTGGAGCGGTTGACAGCGATGAACGCACTGCTGAGAGAAGATCTCGAGCGAGAGGAAGAATCCAACAGAGTAAGGAGAGATTTCATTGCAAACGTATCTCATGATTTCAAGACGCCGATATCACTTATCGCTGCATACGGTGAGTCTGTCAGAGATATGGCGGGGCACGCGGATGACCCGGATAAGGTCAAAGATATAGAAGAACAGTGTGAAATAATAATCTCTGAGAGCAGGAAAATGGATGATCTTGTCAACCAGCTTCTGAGACTTGCTGTACTGGAAAGTAAGGCTGTGGTTCTGACGGAATCTGTTTTCGATCTGGATAGAATGATTACTGAAGTTGTACAGAACAGTGGCATACTTATAAGAGAAAAGAATCTTCATGTCGATTTACCGGGTAGAAAAGAAGAGGGTTCCCGTAAGGTTCGTGCAGACAGACCGAAGATGATCCAGGTTTTTCAGAATCTTCTGGATAACGCTGTAAGGCATTCTGAGGAGGGAGCAGTCATCCGTATAAATGTTGAGGAAAATGCAGGGGATGTTTCAGGACTTTCATACAGAGTGAAGATATATAATGATTCGGACATCAAACCCGGTACTGATCCTAATACATTTTTTGCAAGCTTTTATAAGGGTGATGATTCCAGAGGACTTCAGGATAAAAGTTACGGGCTGGGTCTTTCCATAGTAAAAGCTATAACCGATCTCCATGAACGGGAGTGCGGAGCTTATACAGAAGGAAGTGGCATTGTTTTCTGGTTTGATATACAGGCATCAGCTGATTAACACAATTTCAACACATTGAGAGTCTATAATCTGTTTCGGCAGGGATCGCAGGGTGACCCGTGCGTTCACCGGAAAGGAACGTTTATGTATATTTTCAAGAATGCTCTGAAGAATATCACCAGATCCAAAGGAAGGAATATCCTGATTGGGGCAGTGATCGTAATCATATCTGCAACAAGCTGTATAGCACTTGCTATCAGGAGTTCTGCAGGAGAGATCGTCAGCAGTTATGAAGACAGTTTTGAGATAACAGCATCGCTTTCTGTTGACAGAGAAGCACTGAGAGATCTGATGATGTCTCAGAGCGAGGGTTCACGGGGAAGTATGAGGGATCTTATGGCGGAAATTGAGTCTCCGGGTATGGCTGAAATAGAGAAGTACGGGGATTCAGAATATGTCGATCATTATACATGTACTTTGAGTATAGGTATGGATTCATCGGGTCTGGAACCATTGACAAACGATGACCCCGAGAACGCCGATCAGACAGAATCCGGAGCGGGGCAGGGAATGCCCGGAGGCGGATCCGGACTTCCCATTGAAAGAGGCGATTTCACAGTAATAGCGTACAGCAGTCTTCAGGCTATGGACCGTTTTATAAGCGGTGATAACACGATCACTTCAGGTTCGATGTTCGGCGAGAATGAAACACAGCCTGTATGTGTGATATCGGATGAGCTCGCCGCATATAATGATTTGACCGTCGGTGATACTATACTCATGAATAAACCCGGTGATGAGGAGAACAGTTACACTTTAGCAATAGCCGGGATATATAAAGATACCTCAGTCGATGACTCAGCTATGAACTGGTTTTCTAATTCAGCCAATCAGATCATTACAGCTTTTCCGGCCGTGCAGGAGATCGCGGGAACAGATGCTCAGATAAGCGCTACTTTTTATCTGAATAATATAAATGATCTGCAATCACTTGAAACGGAAATGAAGAACAAAGGATTAAATGAGTATTACATACTGACAACTAATGACTCAGCTCTTGAGCAGACATTGAGACCTCTTGAGAATCTAAATGATTTCGCAGGTATATTCTTGTTGATCGTTCTGATCATCGGAGGAGCGATATTGATGATTTTGACTATGATCAATACAAGGGAGCGTAAATATGAGATCGGAGTTCTGAGAGCTATCGGTATGAAGAAGGGAAAGCTTGCTGCTCAATTCGTGGCAGAACTTCTTATTGTAAGCTTCATCTCTTTGTTGATAGGTGCTTCTGTTGGTGCTTTGGCGTCGGTACCAACTGCTCAGGCCTTGCTGCAGAATGAGATCGAGTCGATACAAAATGAACGAAGCTCAATAGAAGAAAATTTCGGTATGGCACCGGGAGCAGGTGGAGGACGTTTTGGCGGTGGTCAAGGCGGGGGAAGAGAGATAATGGGAGGAATGTTCGAGCCGAATGCGAACGTGGATCATATATCCAGGATAAATGCAGTCATAAATTTTAGGGTAATGCTACAACTTCTTCTTATCGGTCTTGGAGTTACACTTTGCGCTACGATGGTATCGGTCGTTCTTATATCAAGGTATGAACCTTTGAGGATACTGAGCGGGCGGAGCTGAACAAGCGGAAACAGAAACAGAAACGAAAAACCGGAAAATGTGAGGGTATGGTAATGAGTAGTACACAAAGTATATTAAGTATAGAGAAAGTATCTTTCGCTTATGATAAACACAAGATGATCCTTAAAGAAATCGACCTTTCATTTGAGAAAGGCAAGACATATTCAGTGATGGGCAGATCGGGTGCAGGCAAAACTACATTGCTTTCACTGATCTCAGGACTTGAAACAGTCAGAGAAGGAAAGATCCTTTATAATGGTCAGAACATATCGGCTATCGACAGGGAGACCTACAGAAGCAGAAATATAGGTGTGGTTTTCCAGAATTTCAATCTGCTTTTTCATCTCACCGCTCTTGAAAATGTAGTGTTGTCTATGGATATAAGCGATCTTCCTTTGAATGCAAAACAGAAGAAAGAGAAGGCCTATGCCTTATTGGAGAAAGTGGGATTAGATAAGGAAAAGGCAGACAGACGAGTTCTCAAACTAAGTGGTGGTGAACAACAACGAGTCGCTATCGCACGTGCTGTTTCATATGATCCTGACATTGTTATCGCGGATGAACCTACAGGAAATCTGGATCAATCGACAGAGAAGGAAATAATGGATCTTCTGACTTCACTTGCGGCGAAAGAAAACAAATGCGTTATTATAGTGACGCATTCGCCAACCGTTGCCGACAGAACTGATATCATCTATGAAATAGCATCGTCATTATAAGAAAACTATCCGTTAAGCTTACGCATATCCCTTAGCATGTGGAACTTTGCTTTGATCGCCCAGGTGTTGCTTCCTTCTGCATATCTCGGACCTATCCGCTCAAGAGTAACAAAGCCTTTGGAGAAATAGTTTCTTACCATAAGTTCGCCGAAAGCAAGCACGCTGTCATTCTTGGTCTCATATCTGTACCAATCCTTACCGCGCATACCGAACAAATTATTGTATTCGTTGCACAGGAAAGAGGTACCTGATCCCGTTTCGAGCTTTGCAACAGCAAGAGCGTATAAAGCGTTGACATTGTGTTCGTCTTCGATCTGAAGTAGTGCCTCTTCTATCCCGGCAAGGTTCGTGCCTTTAGTGAGCTTCTGCAGATCTTTAACAGAAAGCCCCGAAGGACCCATTGGTGACGGAGAAAGCTCTTCTCCGTTTCTTGATGCATTGCCAAGCATGGTATTAAGCTTATTTCTCAGAACGTCGTTCTGCAGACGTGCAGCAGCAAGTTCATCAAGAAGAAGAGTGTTTTCATCTCTGACGTCGGTAAGAACATCGTTAGTTTCAGTAAGAGTGCTTTCCAACTCAACATTTCTTTCGAGCTGATCAGTTATAAACGTTTCAAAGGATACTCTTTCTTCGCTGAGGTCATGGGTGAGTGTTGATACCTTTTCATTCAGCTGAAGATTGTCCATCAGAGTCTGGGAAGACCTTTTCTCGTGGTATTTTAGTGTAAAAAACTGAAAAATAAATATCCCGGCCATTATAACAGCTGAAGATACTTTGATGATCGTCTTCCACGGGAGCTCACCGACTCTGAATTTCCTGGCTCCGCGCAGAGGCTTTCTCTTAAATTTTCTTCTCAAACAATAATCTCCTGTATTCTATTTAGTATATGTTCCTTATTGCTAGTCACATAGATGACGTGATTATATCATCGAAATCGATTATACGCAAATCGAACGATATTCATGATCATTCTCGTGATTATTTTCAGTGAGATGTGCATATACTTATAAATTCTTTCACAAAGTTGGCAAGATATCTGCTTTTATGAGTAATTACTGAAAGTTCCCGCCTAAGAGAAACTCCACTGATAGGCTTTGTAACAAGTAATCCTTTGTTGATATGATCTTCTGTCATCAATTTCGGCAGTATTGCTATACCCAATCCTTTTACAGCTGCATTTACGATAGCTTGTGTACTGATGCTTTCCCATTTAGGTGTTATTACAATTTTATTCAGAAATAAAATGTTTTCAAGTATTTCACGGGCTCCGCTGCCCTGTTCTCTCATAAGCAGAGGCTCTGAAGAAAGTTCAGACAAGTCAACAAAATCCCTGTCCGCCCAACGATGTGAAGGAGAAAAAACCAGGACCAGTTCGTCAGTCATGAAGACCTCGCCTAGTATCATCGGACTATGTGAAAATCCTTCGATCAGACCTACATCAGCTTTGTTTTCAAGGACATAAGCTTCTACTTCTGATGAATTAGTAACATTTACTCTGGTATCGATATCAGGGTATACAAGAGAGTACTTACTAAGGAGTTCGGGTAAGAGACGGTTAGAGATCGTTATGCTTGAAGCTATTCGAAGCGTGCCGGTGTTGCTTAGATCGCTGCTGACCGAGTCCATTTCATCGAAAACAGATAGTATCTGTCTGGCGTATGGAAGCAATCGCTCGCCTGCTTCGGTCAAATACAGTTTCTTGGATATTCTGTCAAAAAGCTTTGTTCTGTAATGCTTCTCCATCTCGCTTATAGCAAGACTTACAGAAGGCTGAGCAAGAAAGAGTTTATTCCCTGCTTTAGTTATTCCGCCTTCTTCAAATACAGCAACAAATATTTTTAAATGGCGAATAGTCATAGATCCTTCTTTATATAACAAATATATTATGATAATAATAATATAATAATCTTTTATAAATGTATTATCAAGTAGTATACTCTTTAAATAGTATGTTACTATCGATTGTTTAGAGGACAGATGAAAAGAAACCTGAAAAACCATTTAAAATTATTCAAGGAAACCTTAGTGCTGAGTGCATTTACTTTTGGAGGCGGCTTTGTAATAGTTTCACTGATGAAGAAAAGATTTGTTGATAAAGAAGGCTGGATCGGTGAAGAGGAAATGTTGAATCTGGCGGTAATCGCTCAATCTTCACCCGGTGCCATTGCGGTAAACGCATCTGTACTGGTGGGATGGAAACTGCTTGGTTTTACCGGGGCTGTAACAGCTGTTTTCGGAACCATACTTCCGCCACTGATAATACTTTCATTGATTTCATTATCATATAAAGCTTTTCGTGAGAATGAGATAGTCAGAGCAGTATTAAAAGGAATGATGACCGGAGTTGCAGCTGTAATAATTGATGTTGTGATATCAATGGCAGGAAAGATACTGAAAGAGAGAAAGCTTATCCCCGTGGTCATTATTATCGGTGCATTCACTGCTTACTACATTTTTCACATAAATGTCGCTTATGTGATCTTATTCTTTGGTGTGTTGAGTGCTTTGATAAGCCTCCATGACAATAAAACGGGAAAGAGGCATTTATAAATGATTTTCTGGCAGTTGTTCTGGAGCTTTTTTCAGATAGGAATACTCAGTTTTGGCGGAGGTTTAGCTGCAATCCCTTTGATACAAAATCAAATCGTGGATATCCGCGGCTGGCTTAGTATAGCAGAATTTACCGATCTGATAGCTATCTCTGAAATGACTCCCGGGCCAATCGCTATCAACTCAGCAACTTTCGTAGGGTCAACTGTGGCTGGTCCGGTTGGTGCTATAGTATCTACATTGGGGTGCGTTCTTCCATCAAGCCTTATCGTGGTAACTATTGCCTGGTTATTTGGGAAATATAAGGATCTTTATATAATAAGAGGAGTTTTGGCAGGTCTTCGTCCCGCTGTAGTTGCCTTGATATTATCCGCGGGACTGTCGATATTGTCGCTTTCTGTCTGGGGAGAAAAGGAAATTTCTTTGAGTGCTGATTCAACTGATTTTGCTGCTGCTGCACTGATCGTGATCGGATTATTAATAATTCGAAAATTCAAGATCAACCCCATAATTATAATTCTTAGCAGCGGAATAATCGGAGGCGTATATTACTTAATCATATAATTTGTATATGATCGCATTCCCATTCTCAGGGAATCTAGCGACCTCAATACAGTTTTCTTCGAAAAAAGCAGTGTCGACCCTGTAATCCGAATCATTCAGAAGTGAAGAATCTATGATCGCGTATTTTAAGTTGTATTTCCGTGCTTTGTCTCTGAAGGATCCGGGGTCTCCTCCGCACCCGCTGAAAAGATCACTTACCTCAGCAGATCTGCTTTGAGTGTCATGTCCTGCTGTCATAGTATAATACGGCCAACCATAGAATACCTTCCTGCCTGAAAAGAAAAAAGTATTCATGTGATAGGGAGCAGTAAGAAAAACATCCGCAGTTTCTGTATTATCACGGATCCATCCAATCATGGGAGCTTCAAGATCAATTGCAACACTGTGTATGTTCTTGTTTCGGTAACCGATGAACTCTACAAAGCCTGTACTAAAAAGCGAGAATCCTATGAAAACAGAAAGTATACCTGCAAGCAAAGAAACGGCAGGACTATCCTTAAACAGCTTTCTTACGGCAGACCATAGTGTGATATAAACATCCGCAACGAATATGTTCAGAAAACACAGAGACAGAATGATGTATTTATGGTTTACCGTGACATCCGAAGTCAAGGATACGCTCAATGCGAACACAGTCAATGAAACTGCCGCAAGAAAAAGCGCAGTCCTTCCCCGGGAGAGTTTCATGAACGGTATCATTACAATGAAAATCAAAGATATCCCGATAACTTTGAATAAGTAGCCGACAACACCCGGTATAGATTTATCGGGAGAAATAAAGCCCCACAGAAACTGAGGACTTACAACATTTCCCGCTCCACCTGAAAAAAACAAAGAAAAAAGAAAAGAAGAAAGAACACCTACAGTAGCG
>JAQVYV010000057.1 GCA_028708525.1 Eubacteriales bacterium | reverse complement strand
TGCTTTTTTTCCAAAAAGCACACCTTTTTTTCGTATCGACGAAAATTAACTGGAATCAGATCAGTGAATTCAAGCAGGTCTCTTGCTTTAGCGATGTTATCTAATGAAACATATTGATCCTCCTCCTTCTGCTATATGATTGTCAGAAGCTATCTGTTGAATAATAAATCGGATGCTTATATAATCTGAATAGTTATCCGTATACAATGATATAAACATTACCAGAGACTTAAGAGGAGCATTATGAAAGAACTTACAAGCAGGGACAGGATATTGAGGATGTACGAGCATAAAGAGGCTGACAGGGTACCTGTTGTCGACTATCCCTGGGCAGGAACGATAGCACGGTGGCAGCGGGAAGGAATGCCGGCGGACATGGACTGGAGAGACTATTTCGGTGCTGATAAAGTTGAAACCATAGGTGTGGATATTTCGCCGAGATATGAAGAAAAGATCATAGAAAAGACCGATAGTTACACGATAGCAACATCCGGCTGGGGTGTTACGATGAAAAATTTCAATGTGCCTGACTCCACACCTCAGTTTCTGGATTTTAAGGTAACAGGTCCGAAGGAATGGGAAGAGGCGAAGGCAAGGATGAAGCCGGACAGAGATCGTATCGACTGGAAATGGATCGGAGACAACTTCGGGAAATGGCGGCAGGACGGCAGATGGATCGAAGCTGGTTTCTGGTTTGGGTTCGATGTGGCACACTCATGGATGGCGGGTACAGAGAACTTCCTGATCGCACTGATGGAAGAGCCTGAATGGGTAAAGGATGTTTTTGCCGCATACCTTGACAGCTGCATATCGCATTTCGAGATGATCTGGGACGCAGGTTACAGATTCGACAGTATAACCTGGCCGGACGACATGGGTTACAATGGGACACCGTTTTTCTCAGTCGAGATGTACAGAGAGCTATTGAAGCCCTTTCATAAAAGGGCTGTTGATTGGGCACACGACAGAGGGATAAAGGCAAGACTGCATTCGTGCGGATATGTGATGCCTCTGATCGATGAGATCCTCGATACAGGAATAGACGCGCTTAATCCGATAGAAGTAAAGGCAGGGATGGATCCGGTCAAAATAAAGAAATTTTACGGAGACCGGCTGGTTCTGCATGGCGGTGTAAATGCTGTGTTGTGGGATGATAAAGAGAAGATACTTGAGGAAATAAACAGAGTTGTACCGGTCCTTAAGGACAACGGAGGGTATATCTTTTCCTCTGACCACTCGATACCTAACTCCGTGTCGCTTGAAAACATGAAGGAGATAATCGCGGGAGTGAAAGAGGCGGGGAAGTATTGATATAAAAACCCATATGACCTATAATAACATCGCTGCGAAGTCTTTACACGACTTAATGTGACAGCAGGAGTAAGGTTTTGAAAATAATTATTGTAGGCGACGGTAAAGTCGGCTATACGCTATCTGATCATTTGTCCCGGGAAGGTCATGACATAACTGTCATAGATAATAAGAGTGAGGCTCTTCGTAAATCCATAGATTCGCTGGATGTTTACACTATAAAGGGAAACGGTGCGAGTTTCGCTGTGCTTAATGAAGCCGGTGTGAGTGAAACCGATCTGCTTATAGCAGCGACTTCGACAGATGAAGTGAATATGCTGTGCTGTCTTTTTGCTAAAAGATTAGGAGCTAAACATACGATCGCGAGGATGCGAGACCCTGATTACAATGAACAGCTTGAGACCATGAAGGACGAGATGGGGTTGAGCATGATAATCAATCCCGAGCAGGCGACTGCGTCTGAGATATTGCGGCTTATAACGTTCCCTTCGGCGATCAGTGTCGGGACTTTTGCCAACGGACGGGTATCGGTCATCGAATACAGGCTGCACCCCGACAGCAATATCGCGGGTATGTCCATAGCGAAGGCGATGCAGAAATATTATGCTGATGTCCTAATATGCGCAGTCGGGCGAGAGGGCAAGATATATATACCTAACGGTGATTTTGTGCTGGAAGTGGGAGACCATATCCACATCGCGGGGACTCATGGAAATATCAGTGATTTTCTTAATAAATGCGGTCAGCATGATAAGAAGATCAGGTCCGCAATGCTTGTGGGTGGCGGGCTGATTGCTTTTTATCTTAGCAAAATGCTTATAGAAAGTGGTTATTCGGTCAAGATAATCGAGAAGAAGCCGGAGAAGTGCGGAGATCTGTGCGAGAAGATTCCGCAAGCGCTTATCATCGAGGGTGACGGAACTGACCAGGAGATACTTGATTCGGAACGGGTCGATCATGCCGGAGCCTTTGTTGCTCTCACGGATATGGATGAAGAGAATCTTATCATGTCAATGTATGCTTCTCACAGAGGTGTGCCGAAGGTCATAGCTAAGATCAACCGGACAGGATATACAGATGTTATTAAGAAAGCGGGCATAGACAGTGTCATAAGCCCTAAGAACATCACGGCCAATCATATCGTAAGATTTGTCAGAAGAATGTCCAACATAAACGGCAGTTACCTAAAGACTCTGTATATGATTGAGGATCAGGCGGAAGTCATGGAATTCCAGGCGACTTCCTCGACAAGGAACCTTGGGGTCACACTTGCTGAGATGCAGCTCAAGAAGAATGTTCTTATCACAGCTATCGTCAGAGGTGGCAAGCTGATCATCCCTAAGGGTAGAAACAAGATCCTGGAGGGAGATACTGTCATCGTTATAACCACTATCAAGCAGTTGGAGGATCTTAACGAGATTTTTGCGGCAAAATGAATTTTAGCATCATAAAATATTTCTGCGGGATAGTACTGCGTTTCGAAGCCGGGTTCATGGCTCTTTCGCTTGTGGTTTCGTTTATATATGGTGAATACGATGTTGCTCTGATCTTCATCGGGACGATCGCTGTTATGCTGGGTATCAGTTTCTTGCTTGCTTTCCGTAAACCTGCTGACACATCTTTCTACGCTAAAGAAGGAGTTGTTACGGTGTCGGTATCGTGGATATTGCTTTCACTTTTCGGCGCGATGCCGTTCTTTCTCAGTGGTGCTATTCCCTCGTTTATCGATAGCTTGTTCGAGTCTGTTTCAGGATTTACTACAACGGGAGCAAGTGTGCTGATCGATGTTGAAATCGTTGAAAAGAGCTTACTATTCTGGCGCAGTTTTACTCACTGGATCGGTGGTATGGGGGTTCTGATGTTCATCATGGCTATCCTGCCGATGTCCAAAGCCGATCCTCTGCATTTGATGCGGGCGGAGAGCCCGGGTCCGACTACTGAGAAACTTGTTCCGAAGGCCAGTGAAACTGCGAAAATACTTTACTCGATATATATCGGTCTGTCTTTGCTTGAGGTGATACTCCTTCTCGCAGGCGGGATGCCGCTTTACGACAGTGTCGTTCATATGTTCGGGACGGCAGGTACGGGCGGCTTTTCAATGAAAAATGCTTCTATCGGAGCGTATGACAGTGTTTATCTGGAAGTTGTAGTTACCGTTTTCATGATCCTTTTCGGTGTCAATTTCAGTGCTTATTTCCTGCTGCTCGCACGGAAGTTCAAGCGATTTCTGACATTTGAAGAACTCAGAGTATATCTTGCAATAATTATAATTGCTATGGCGGTGATCGCTTTCAATATTACGGGTACGGTGTATCAGAGTTTCGGAGAAAGTCTCAGACACTCATCTTTTCAGGTAGCTTCGGTCATGACTACTACCGGGTTTTCTACTGATGACTTCAATCAATGGCCTACTTTCAGCAGGTTTCTGCTTCTCCTTCTGATGTTCATCGGTGCAAGTGCGGGATCGACCGGCGGCGGGATCAAGGTTTCCAGGTTCATGATCATGGCTAAAGCTTTGAAGCGTGAAGCAATGCATATACTTCATCCGAAAGCGGTGCAGAAGATCAAACTAGATAAGATGCCGGTGTCTGAAGATGTGATCCGTGGTACCGCTATATTCATGGTGGTTTTCCTTTGGATAACTGCTGTTTCGATCGTGTTGGTATCGCTTAATGGATTTGATATGGATACTTCTGTTTCGGCTGTTGTAGCCTGTATCAACAATATCGGTCCAGGGCTCGGCGTGGTTTCGCCTGTAGGAAATTACTCGGGATTCTCGGTTTTCAGTAAGATAGTGCTATCGCTCAATATGCTTATCGGAAGACTGGAGATATATCCGATGCTGCTTCTTATTTCGCCTGCTGTGTGGCACAGGAAAGCGTGACCGATCAAGTCAGCTGCCAGCCGAAATCACCGTGATAGATCATCTGCTTTGTCATACCACCGTCGATACAGATATTTTCTCCGGTAATAAATCCGGCCTTGTCAGAACACAGGAAAAGAACCATTTCAGCGATGTCCTCAGGGCGGCCTGCTCTTCCGGCAGGGTGCTGGAAAGCATCGGCACCTTGAAGGTTTGAATCTGAGTTGTCGATCCATCCGGGAGAAATAGAATTGACTCTGACTTTACCGGACAAACTGACAGCCATAGCGTGCGTCAGTGCGTTGAGACCGCCCTTGGCAGCAGAATAACTCTCTGAAAAAGGCTGACTCATACGGTCGCGGCTGGACGAGATGTTGACGATTGCAGCACCTTTGGCAAAATGATCCATGAAAAGCTTTGTAAGCATGAAGGGAGCAGCGATTCCTACCCGCAAAGCCCTGTCAAATTCCTCGTAAGTACAACTGTCAAGCCCTTTGAAAAGCGGCGGAGCATTATTGACAAGAAAGTCGACGTGCCCGCTTTCTTTAAGTACTGTATCGGCAAAATCCTTCAGTACATTTTCATCACCGATATCTCCGTTGAAACAGTCATTAGGCAGGATATCTATGATATACACCTTTGCACCTTCAGCTTCGAATAACTCTCTTATGCACTTGCCGATGCCCTGAGCTCCCCCGGTCACTACAACGATCTTACCGTTCATAAGCTAATCTCCATTCCGGCTTCGCTGCTTATGCTGTCAAATATGAGTTTCTCTTTTCTGTCTAAAGCCTTAACACGCACAACCGCAGTTATACTTTCTATTATTTCTCTGTCCATCAGTCCGTCCACCGGTGCTCTCAACTTTCCGCCGCCTGACATCTTCGCGTCAAATATAAGCTTTCCGAATGGCCCTGATAGTACCCCGCTGCAGGTAAGCTTCTCACTGTCGACCATCCAGTCGGTCAGCTTTGACCGGTTATATGTGGCAAACTTTAGCGTTATATCACCGAAATCCGTAAAGTACGCGAAAAATCCCGGAAACTCCTTTCCGAGAAACGGTATCCTCGCTCTTGAAAAAACAAATGAGGCATTGTGACCTTCAAAATGACTTGCCTGAAGCCATACATATGTCTGCGGGAACGATCTTCCGTAGTCCTTTTCGATGTATCCTGAACCGCCGTCGAAGTCGAGGACCTCGCCATCCAACTCGAGCTGTCCGCTAATGTCGTGCGTCAGGTGTATGATCGCGTGGTAGCATTCCATGAAAGGGATGAAATCAAAAGGACCCATGATCCCGGGCTTTAAAGCGCTAACCGGATATTTATGGACTTGTGAGAATCTCAATGATCCTTTGACTGGAGGATACTCATCAGCTTCAATGTCGACATTAAAACCATCCGAATCGAAATGATTCTTTCCGATATCGACAGCAAATCGATCTGTCGGAGATGAGAACTCTTCGTATAGAAAGTGGTGATATTGGGTCTTGCCCGTAACAGCGTTTATCACCTGGATGAATGAATGCTTCTTTCCGTGCGGATCTACTGCCATGCCCGGGATCAACGCAATGGCATTTCTCCTGTCCGCGCTGATGCATTTGAAGTACCAGCCCTCAAAATACTGTTTCTTCTTCCGGGTCCCTTTAAAAAATGCAGGGTTTTTCATAGTTGCCTCGCCGTCAGATCAATGTTCTTGTAAATAAAATGATATCATATTTTACAATATTATTTATGGCTATTGATCCAAATAGAACGAATCGCTTCTTCATCACCCCATCCTGATTCGCATAGTCCTTTAGAGTTTGCGTGGTACCAGCTCATAGCGTTGAGTCTCTGATCATATATTGGTCTGCTTCCCGGCATGATAAAATGACCTGCAGAGTCGTTTTCGCGAACCCAGTTATAAGCATATTCCAACCAGTAATGTCTATATTCATCAGGTTGGTTTGCATACCAGCTGATTCCATCCATTCCCCAATTTCTATAATCTATATATGGCTTGTTAAGACACCCCTCGCGATATCCCCCTCCGTTATCCAATTCAACGATATAGGGTAAAGAATCACATCTCCAGCCACTGACCGTAATTCCCCCCAGACTTCTGCAGAATATCGAATCGAGATCATCTGTCCGGAGTTCAACCATCTGAGGATCGGATTCTGAAGGTGAATGTTCTGATTGTCCCAGTGGTATAACTCCCCGTACCGGCCATGCGTGAAAGTCAAATAGAAGTACTCCATCAATATTTAACCTAAAACCCGAGAAGTCTCCCACCACTAAACTACCTTTACTCACTTTTGTCACTTTAGTGAGAGTGCAGGTGGGGGATGAATCGGGGTTGATATCCTTCTCTAAAAGTGGTATAATGTGTTCAGTGTTATATTGCTGAATAGTTATATATTATGTTATATTAGACAATAACAGACATTCAGTATTCTTGTTGTATTTTCCATATTTTTTAGCAAAAACCACAGACGACGGAGCTGCTGTTTATTGACAACCGGACACAGCACTCCTGGAAGTTATTGAGAAATATATAGAAAGTCAGGAAGAAAGGCTTTGAGTGAAGTGATTGGGATAAAATCTAATAAAGCATTCAAATTCAGGATATACCCTAATACTTCTCAGCAGACCTTGATAGCTAAGACTTTCGGGTGTGTAAGGTTTATATATAACAGGATGCTTTCTGACAGGATCGAATACTATGAACTGACGGGTAAAAGTCTCAATAATACACCTGCTAAGTACAAGAAAGAATTTGAGTGGTTAAAGGAAGCAGACAGTCTTGCTCTTGCCAATGCACAGCTGAACTTAAATAAAGCTTACAGGAGCTTTTTCCATGACAAGAAAGCCGGGTTTCCGAAATACAAATCCAAGAAAAGTAATCACCAAAGCTATACTACAAACTATGTGAATGGGAACATTAAGCTGATGGACGGGTATATAGTATTACCTAAACTTAAAGCGGTCAGAATAAAGCAACACAGGGATATACCTGATGATCATAAGCTGAAATCCGTGACGATAAGCAGGACACCCACAGGTAAATATTATGCAAGCATATTGTATGAGTATGAGAGTCATATAGCTACAGTTAAGCCGGAGAGATTCTTAGGACTGGATTATTCCATGACAGAACTGATCGTATCTTCTGATGGTATCAAAGCCGGATATCCGAGGTATTATAGACAGGCTCTAAAGAAACTGAAAAGAGAACAGAGGAAATTATCCGGATGTGAAAGAGGAAGCAGGAACCGAAACAAGCAGCGGATCAAAGTAGCCGGACTTCACGAGAAAGTAGCTAACCAGAGAAAAGACTTCCTGCACAAGTTATCCGGGCAGATAGCCAATGCCGCGGATGTCGTGTGTATAGAAGACTTAAATATGAAGGGTATGTCAAAGGCTCTGAACTTTGGCAAGAGTGTTTCGGATAATGGATTCGGGATATTCATCTCGATGCTGGATTATAAACTGAAAGAAAGGGGGAAACAGTTAGTCAAGATCGATAAGTGGTTTCCAAGCTCGAAAAAGTGCAGTGAATGCGGTACAATAAAAGAATCATTATTGCTTTCGGAGCGTGTATACAATTGCGAATGTTGCGGAGCTGCTATCGACAGAGATCATAATGCAAGCATCAACATAAGGAATGAAGGCGCAAGAATGTTGTTTGAAAACATAGATAGAACCGTGGGGCACACGGGGATAGCTCGCTTATGCTGCAGCCATTAGGCTACTCGAGCGAGAAGCCCCCACTTCCTTAAGTGGTGGGAGTATGTTACATCAATTGTTGGGAAATCGCCGAAGAAATATCTGGATGAAGTTTTAGAGAGGTAGTTATTATGACCGATGAATACACAAATATTGTTCTCATATTGATGGATGATCTTGGATGGGGAGATTTATCCTGCTTTGGTTCAGGTGCCATAAAGACACCAAATCTTGATTACATGGCAGAGAATGGAGCGGTATTCCGTAATTTCTATTCCTCGAGTTCGTTATGCACTCCAAGTCGGTTTGGCCTTCTTACTGGAAGATATCCTTGCAGAGGCGGTATCGAAGGAGTGTTTTTCCCTACTAATGACAGTGACATCTCAAAGCATACTGATAACTGCGGTAAAATTGATGGGATCGGTGCATACGAAGTAACGGTCGCTGAGTTGCTGAAAGCTAAGGGGTACAAGACAGGCCTTTTCGGTAAATGGCATTTAGGCGACAGAAGTCCCTCACTGCCAAACGATAAGGGTTTTGATTATTTCTATGGTGCACATTATTCAAATGATATGAGTCCGTATCATTTCTGGCGTAATAGGAATATTGCCATTGAAGCCCCTGTCGATCAAAGCAGGATCACTGAACTTCTCAATGATGAACTATTCGGATTTGTCAGGGAAAACCGTGACAGACCGTTTTTTGCTTACTATGCATCACCTTGGCCGCATCATCCGCTGAATCGCGGGAAAAAGCATAAAGGCAGATCCAAGGCCGGAAGATACGGAGATTGTATCGAGGAGTTTGATGACGGAGTAGGGGATCTGCTCAAGCTTTTGGAAGATCTGGAGCTTGCTGAAAAGACGATGATAGTTTTCACTTCGGATAATGGACCGTGGCACCAGGGTTCGACCGGTGGACATAGGGGACGCAAGGCAAACAGTTTTGACGGCGGGCAGATAGTGCCTGCGATTTTCTATTGGAAGAATACGATCAAGTCTGTAATTTTTGAAGAACACGCTATGAATATAGACTTGATGCCGACATTTTGCGAGCTGACCGGGGCCGGAATACCCGAGGACAGGATCATCGACGGGAAAAGTCTTTTGCCGATGCTTAAAGGTGAAACCGTACGAAGTCCGCATGATCATCTTATATACATAAATTCATTGGCGAAAGTCTCTCTGGGACAGGCTTATGCTGTCAGAAGCAGAGATAATTTTAAGTATTACAGATCAGCTTCAAGTGAAAACGCAGTCTTCAGCAAAATGATCATCGAACCGTTTCTGTTCAATTTGAATGATGATCCGGATGAATCATATGATGTCAAGGAACTTTACCCGGAGAAATACCGGGAGCTGAAGGAGTTTCTGGAAAATTTTGGCTGATAGTATTATCAGAATTTCGGTAATTCATGCTGATCCTTATCTCGGGAGGGAGTGATATCTCGGGCTTACTATCGCCGGGATAAAATTTCTTACCTTCATCGGAAAACGAGCATATCAGCCTGATTGGATTCTGCCCGAGTTTCAGATGCTTTGTTATATCACAAGCCCACTGTGTCGGGAACTGATAACGTGAATAAATTTTATATTCACCTGCATGAATATTTCCTGCATACAGGTCCAGTTCTCCATAAAATGAAGGAACATAAACCATTGTCTTTTTCATGCTGTTATCAACATATATATCTGCATTCCAGGACATTTCATTATCTGATACTCTCATTTCTGAATAATCAGGCAGGGTGAGAGCTTCGTCTATTGATACGGCACACTCAGACAGATAATTATGCGAATCAAGAGATATCTCAAGGTTTTTTCTCCAATTTTCAAGTTCTATTCCGGTTACTTCGAACACATCACTATTAAGAGGTACACTTAAATTGTTGCAGCCTATGTGTTTTAGCAGCCCTTTAGCTTTTTGAAAAACGGAGTTTTGAATCAACAGGCCATCTACGCGGTCGGCAGTTAATGCATAGCGATCATCAGGAGCTCTGCACTCAAAGCGGCATTCATTAAGCGCGATGTTACGAGAATTTATAAGCATGAATATCGCTGAAGTATAATCATCCCAGTTTTCCAATGTTTCCGGATATCGCGAGTAATCAAGCA
>JAQVYV010000056.1 GCA_028708525.1 Eubacteriales bacterium | reverse complement strand
TCGGTGATCCTGTTATTGCGGACAATTTGAAAAACAGCCTGACCGTGGCTTTGCTGACAGCACTCCTTTCCGCCGTGATTGGTACCTTCGCTGCAATTATCTCCATGAATCTTACAAAAAACATGAAAAAGACTTTGCAGAGCGTGATGCTTATCCCTTTGCTTGTTCCCGAGGTCGCACTTGGTATTTCCCTGCTGATTTTTTTCAACGCCCTGGGTCTTCCTTTCGGTATCCTGACCCTGGTCCTATCGCATTCGCTTTTCTGTGTTCCGTATATATATATAATGGTAAGACTGCGTCTTGTCGAGATCGATAAAGCTGTTCTGGAAGCTGCAAGGGATCTGGGGGCGGGCACCCGGCAGGTGATAGGTACGATCATTCTTCCCCTTGTGACCCCGTCGATCGTCACTGCTTCTTTGCTTGCGATTGCCATGTCGCTTGATGATGTGGTTCTGTCCATGTACATGTCCGGGCCGTCGACGACTACCCTGCCCGTACATATTTTTTCCAGAATGCGTATCGGTGTTACTCCTAAGATCAATGCGCTATGCACATTGATTTTACTTGGAACATTTATTATAGTAGGCTTAAGTCAGTTTATTAGCAGAGGACCCAAGAAAAAGGAGAAAATCAAAAATGAGGATTTCTAAATTTAAAGTATGCGTTTCGTTGTTACTGTCAGCTTTGATGTTGTTTTCGCTTACAGCATGCGCCGGTAATAAGAAAGAAGAGATAAATCTCATGACCTGGGCGGATTTTATTCCCCGAGAGATCATCAGCCAGTTTGAAGAGGAAACCGGGATCAAGGTCAACTACAAGGATGTCACTTCAAATGAGGATATGCAGGAATTGCTGACAGCAAGCCCGGATCAGTATGATCTGGCTGTTGTTACGGATTATATGGTTGAGATTTTACGTCAAAACGGCAATATCGGGAAACTGGATAAGGACAAGCTTCCGAATTTCGGAAACATCAATCCGGCCTTCCAGAGCAAATATTACGACGCGAACAACGAATATTCGATCCCTTACGCTGTTTCCACTGCTTTCCTTCTGGTGAATCAGAAGGCTGTCAGTGAACTGGGAGCTGATCCGATCAAAAGCTATGCAGATCTCTGGCAAGAAGAACTGAAGAACAATATCGTGGTCATCGACTGGTCGGTCGAGATCATGGGCCTGGTGCTCAAAACACTTGGCTATGAATATAATGAAACCGATCCCGCGAAGGTTGCTCAGGCAAGGGACAAGCTTTTGGCCCTGCGCCACAATATCGTCCGCTTTGAGACCAATACACCCGAGGACTCTCTGATCAGCGGTGAGGCTGTTGCAGGCTTTATGTACTCCAACCAGGCATTGAAAGGCATTGCAGCCAGCAATGATCTGGAGGCAGTGTTTCCTGCCGAGGGATTCCCAATGTATATCGACTCTTTCGTTATGTCTGCACAGTCACCCAATCCCGAGGCTACCTATAAGTTTTTGAACTATGTAATGTCCGGGGAGGTCAGCGCTAGAATTTCAGAGATAACCAAGTTTACGAATACAAATTCGAAGTCTGCTGAATTTTTATCTGAGGATTTCCTTGGCAATCCGATCCTGAACATGTCTGCTGAAGTTGCTTCAAGAGCTTCGTTCTATATCAATGTCGACGCGGTGCTGGATAAATATTCACAGATCTACGACGAATTTAAACTGAAATAGGAAGATGGGGACGGTACTCAAACGTCCTCATCATCCCATACCCAAATCAGAGATCTGGATAATCATCTCTTGTAATACAAAAGAAAAAGGATGCTTTTCTATGGATTTCTCGTCAAGAAACGTACATTTATCATATAAAATATCATTTACATAGTGGTTATCTATGCTTATCCCTTTGCTTAGACAATAATTCTTGATGTTTATTTCGCTTCGATTAACCGCTTCGCGATACTCTGTTGATGCTATGGTGCCTTCTTGTAATACTTAGAGTAATTGCCTTGAGTTGAATAAGCATCATAAGCGTTATTATCTTTTGTTATGTAAAAATGGAACCCATAAAACACGGGGTCATCACCCACACTTTTTAAAAAGTTATTCTCACCCATCTGAATGGTACCTTTGAGATCATCAGAGGGGGCATAGGTTATGCCATTATATGTACCGCCGGCATAATAAAACACCCATTTGCCTTGTTCGCTATACTCTTCACTTGTGCCGTATTTCTTACCTTCAGAAGTACCATCCCAACGGAAAATAGTGCCTTGTATGCTATACGTGCCATCTTTATAAACAGCTACGGTGTAGTCGGTGTAAACTGCAGAGTAGAACTCACTAACACCAGGATTTCGCGTTGCGTCAACTAAAGCATAGGTACCGATCAACTCGTCGGGATGGAGATCAACTGATGAACTCGATTTCGATGAGTTGCCGGGGATTTGTGAGGTGCCAGACAATATTTCTTCGATAAGACTCAGCGCATACGGTAGCTTTCCGCATGAATTTAAAGCTTTAGTCAATTCCTCAAGCGTAAAATCGATCTTGTTTTCAGTTGGAACAACAAAATCAAGCATTGTTGATGTAATTCCGTTATTCACCTCTTCTGCGTTGATGTGCAAGGTAGCGATCCTAATACCATTGGCAATCAGTACGATATCGTTTTGTTCTTCATCTTGATCTGCAAAAGACTTAATAGCTTCGTTCAGCGCTTTATCTCCGTCCGTAGTCAGACCTATCGAAATATCATACTGAATATCTGATTCTATACCGGGGAGAGCTAAGGCATAACTGAACTCGCAATTATCAATTATTGTTTCACCGCTCGCGTCCTGAATTTCTGCCGTATATGAGTGCGAAGTGATGTAGTCTGTTACTTTGCTGAAATCTGCGTCTCTGGGAATATTCTTTATGGTTACTACATTGTTGTCTACACTGACTTTCGCTTTGGAACATCCTAAATATATCAAACGAATTTTCGTCATGTAAGAGATTCTGTTCATGTTCTCTGTTTTTTGCAGTTCGGTTTCACCATCCGGGATCTGCACCTCGAATTTGGCTGTGACACCGGGATCGATCATATTGGATATTTGTGTGATAATTGGTTTTCCCCATAAGATACCTGCAACAATTGCCACGACTAAAACAAGAGCTACTGCCATTATTGCCTTTTTAGGCTTTTCCTTTGGCTTTAGCTGGCTTTCAATCAGTCTGTGTCCGCAATTTGTACAAAACAAAGTTCCGTCAGATAGTTGACCCCCACATTTAGCGCAGTATCTCATGGTGATCCCTCCAATGAAACAAGCATTTTCTTTATTATAACCTACAGAACTCAATTTGTGTCTACAAAAAAGTGTGATATTAATGGAGCAACATAATTAATCATATTGAAACATAGGCTCTTGTAACAAAGAAAAACCTTGAAAGCATAGCACTCTCAAGGTTTACTATATGGTCGGAGTGACAAGACTTGAACTTGCGACCTCTTGCACCCCAAGCAAGCACTCTAGCCACCTGAGCTACACCCCGACTTTAGCGTTTGTATTGTACACTAAGGCGCTGAAAAAAACAACTGCTAACATGAAAGCGATCCGCCGGTGGGGACGGGGGTTTTAAACCCCCGTCCCCACCGGCGAAAAAATGATATAATATTCTAATGGCCGGCGGTCAGTGATCACTGGTAGTACAATCGATTGCAAAGGTGAGGGTGTCAGGAGAATGCGTTTAGCTGTGATAGGGATCGGTAATATGGGTCAGGCTCTGGTAAGAGGGTTTATAAGGGGCGGAGTACATAAACCGGAAGAGATAATGATCTATGATAGCCAGAAAGATAAAGCGAAGGAATTTGCAGGTTTGGTCGGATGTGTGTATTGTGAGGATATACGGTCCGCGGTTGAAGAGGCTCAGGCAGTTATGATGGCAGTTAAACCTCAGACAATGGAGGTAGCTTCGACTGAAGTAGCAGGAGCTGTACATTCCGATGCTTTGATCATATCTATCGCAGCGGGTAAGACGATCAGCAAACTGAGGCAATATTTTGGCGAGAGAAAAGGACCCTTTTGCAGAGTCATGCCTAATACTCCTGCGCTTGTTGGACAGGGGGCAAGCGCTCTATGCTTTGAAAGTACGACGATCGACCAGGAAAACTACTGCCTTGATTTGTTCAAGTCGTGTGGTATAGCGGTCAGAGTGAGAGAAGATCAGATGAATGCGGTCACTGCGGTATCAGGCAGCGGGCCTGCGTATGGAATGATTTTGGTTGAGGAAATGGCTAAAGCCGGAATAGAGCTTGGTCTTGACAGAGATGTTTCTTTACAACTTGCTGCGGAAACTTTGAAGGGAGCAGCTTCATTGATATCACAGACCGGTGAAGAACCTGAAGTCCTTACTGCAAGAGTATGTTCTCCGGGCGGGACAACTCTGGCAGCAGTAGGTGTGCTTGAATCAGGCGGATTCAGAGAGACTATAAGAGAGGCGGTTTATGCAGCTGCCAAGAGATCCGGAGAACTCGCACAATGACGGAGAAGGGTAGCAAGGCATTAGGCAAAGTAGAGATATATACTGACGGAGCATGCTCGGGAAATCCGGGGCCTGGCGGATGGGCGGCGATACTTATAGCTTCAGGGAAAGAGAAAGAGATGAGTGGATTTGAAAAGTCCACTACCAACAACAGAATGGAGATGACCGCTGCGATCGAAGCTCTTAAAGCGCTGAAGGTGCCCTGCAGTGTTAAACTTTATAGCGACAGTGCTTATCTGGTCAACGCTTTTCTGGAAAACTGGATCGGAAAATGGAAGATGAACGGCTGGAGAAATGCATCCAAAGCACCCGTTAGTAATACCGACTTGTGGCAAACATTAGATGAACTGACTGAGATCCATAGGATCAGCTGGATAAAGGTCAAAGGACATTCTGATGATCAGTATAATAACAGGTGTGATAAACTGGCAGTGGAACAGATCAAAATAAACACAGGCAAGGAAGATAGTTGAAAATGTTTGATGAGAAAACAATTAGTAAAGAAAAAGTTTATTCCGGCAAGGTGATCGATGTTGAGCGTCAAACTGTGACGCTTATAAACGGAAATACGGCCGGACGTGAGATCGTAAGACATAATGGCGGTGCTTGCATGGCTGCTGTTGACAGAGACATGAATTTTTATCTGGTAAGACAATTCAGGAAAGCAGTTGAAAGAGAAACACTTGAGATACCAGCAGGTAAACTGGAGAAAGGTGAAGACCCTTATGATTGTGCTGTCAGGGAACTTAAAGAAGAAACAGGACTTATGGCAAGCAGAGTCAGTAAACTGGGATTTATCTATACTACACCGGGATTCTGCGATGAAGTGCTGCATATTTTTCTTGCAGAAGAACTGGTACAGGCGGAGAAATCCCCTGATCCTGATGAATTTGTTAATTGTGAATGTTTTCCCCTTGCTGCATGCGTTGAAATGGTCGAGAACGGTGAGATATGTGATGCCAAGACTATCACTGCCGTTCTGAGGACAGCAAGAAGATTCGGGATTCATTAAGGTGAGGTGTTATGGCTAAGAAGGCTGTAGATCACAGGAAAGAGATAACAGGGATATTCTATATGGCGGCAGCGCTTATTATGGCCGCTGCATAC
The DNA here is from genome assembly GCA_028708525.1 of Eubacteriales bacterium. Lineage (GTDB taxonomy): Bacteria > Bacillota > Clostridia > Saccharofermentanales > UBA5734 > JAQVYV01. The sequence goes on along the minus strand of JAQVYV010000056.1, from coordinate 4,485 downwards.
TACTTAGGAGACAGAACCGGGATCATGGGGAAATTTCTTCGTGAAGCCGGACACGGACTTGTCGGTATAACCGCTTATGCTATCCCGGTCCTATTATTGTATATGGCTCTGGATTACTTTATAGAGAGAGAAGGCAGGGTCACAAGGGTAAGGCTGTTTTATGTTACTATACTGATCATTACTGTATCTGCTATCATCCATGTATTCGCAGTACCTTATGACGCTTTTAAGGAGTTCACTGCGCGATCAGAAGGAGGACTGACTGCCTTCAACGGTTTGAAACAGCTTTGGAAGACCGGGATAACCGGATTTGAGGATGGTTCAGTCAAGACACCTCTGACCGGCGGACTTATAGGCGGCAGCGCAGCATTTGCGTTTGTGTCGGTCGCCAATAAAGTCGGAGCCCTTATTATTCTGTTCATGATCGCACTTACCGAAATAGTTCTGGTTTTCAATATTTCTATATCCAAAGCCATATCAAGAACGCGAGAGAAAATGGACAGCGCACTGAAGCATACAGTTGAGAACATACGTGAGAGCGCAGCCAGGATGCCGGAAATATCCGGAGATTATGACATGGTAGTTGGAGACGAGAAGGCAACTCCGCCGGATACGAAAGCAGGTTTGTTCGGTCTGCCCAAGTTCCTGCAGGACGATAAGAAGAGTAAAGCGGAGACTGCTGATAAGAAGAAGGCACCGCTGGATGTTCCGGTGGAGATGTATAATGTAGATGAGCATAGCACGGAAAATGATTTATGGGATACTGTGACCGATCCGAATGTGGATCTTCCGGCCGGGATCAAGCATGTGGGTACCGGTATCGCAGGTACCGGCTCCGTTTCAGGTGCGGGAATAGCGGTAGGGGCTGCTGCCGGCGTTAGACGGGTTTCAATACCTGAGGATAAACACTCTGACAAGCTTGTAAATGATACTGAAGATCCTGACAATTCCGGGAATGAGTCTGAAGGTACGCACCGGGAAGATGAGAGGCCTGAAAGACCTTATGTTTTCCCTTCTCCTGAGCTTCTGAACAGTGAAGGAGGAAGACTTGTCAAGAATGATATGTTCGCGATCCAGTCCCTTGGCAGAAAGCTTGAGAAGACTCTTGAGAGTTTTGGTATTCAGGCGAAGGTCATAAATATTACGAACGGTCCGGTAATAACGAGGTTCGAACTTACTCCCGGATCGGGGGTGAAGGTCAGTAAGATAGTTTCTCTGGCTGATGATATAGCTTTGAATCTGGCTGCTACGGGTGTCAGGATCGAAGCTCCTATACCGGGGAAATCTGCCATAGGTATCGAGATACCCAACAATGAGATCCTTCCTGTTTCTCTTAGAAGACTTATAGAATCACCGGAATTCAACAATGCCTCTTCACCGCTGACTGCAGTCCTGGGGAGAGATATACCCGGTAATCCGGTAATATGCGATCTGGCAAGGATGCCGCATCTGCTTATCGCAGGTGCTACCGGATCAGGTAAATCGGTTTGCCTTAATTCAATACTTATAAGCATGCTTTTCAAAGCTTCACCAAAGGAAGTCAAATTGCTGATGATAGACCCCAAGGTGGTTGAACTTAGTGTGTACAATGGGATACCTCATTTGCTGGTTCCGGTCGTGACTAATCCCAAGAAGGCTGCCAATACGCTTCAGTGGGCTGTAAACGAGATGACCAGAAGGTATGCTCTTTTCGCGGAACAATCGGTGAGAGAGGTACAGGCTTATAATGCTGCCGCTGAGTCTCAGGGCTACGAAAAATTACCGCTCATATTAGTCGTGATCGATGAGTTGTCCGACCTGATGGCGACTTCGGCGAATGAAGTAGAGGATGCTATCGCAAGACTTACCGCTATGGCCAGAGCAGCAGGAATGCACCTGATAATCGCGACTCAGAGGCCTTCGGTCGATGTCATCACCGGAGTTATAAAGGCGAATATACCGTCAAGGATATCTTTTGCCGTATCGTCACAGGTAGACTCCAGGACCATACTGGACACCGGCGGAGCAGAGAAACTCCTCGGCAAAGGCGATATGCTGTATTTTCCTGTTGGTGCTTCCAAACCCATGAGAGCACAGGGAGCTTATGTTACTGATAAGGAAGTAGAACGGGTTACCGATTTTGTGAAAAAGCAAAATTCAGGTGGGTATGATAAAGCAACATCCGAAGCGATCAACACTTCATCACAAGGCGGTGCCGGGAGCAATGAAGATACTCAGACCGATGAAGATGAGCTTTTTCCCGACGCTGTTTCGATAGTTGTTGAAGCGGGATATGCTTCGATCTCACTTCTCCAGAGAAGGATGAATGTGGGTTATCCGCGTGCGGCGAGGCTTATTGACAGAATGCAGGAGAAGGGTTTTATCGGCGGATTTGAAGGAAGTAAACCCAGGAAAGTCCTTGTCAGTAAGGATCAGTGGGCTGAATACAGAACAAGGGAAGGCGTATGATATGCCGATGCTTCCGCTCGACCGTGAACAGATGCTCACCCGAGGGTGGGACAGAATAGATTTTCTGTTTATTACAGGTGATGCTTATGTGGATCATCCGTCGTTCGGAGCAGCGATACTTACACGTCTTCTTGAAGATGACGGGTACAGGGTCGGAGTTTGCGCACAACCGGATATATCTGACAGGGATTGTCTGAAACGCATGGGAAGACCACAAATGGGGGTGCTTGTATCTTCCGGTGTTGTCGATTCGATGGTGAACAATTATACTTCATCTTTGCGTCATAGAAGAGATGACAGGTATTCACCCGGAGGAAAGGGTGGGAAAAGACCTGACAGAGCTCTTATCGCTTATTGCAAATCTGTGCGTGAGCAATTTGGGGATATTCCTCTAATCATAGGAGGAGTTGAAGGCAGTCTGAGAAGGTTTGCCCACTATGATTACTGGTCTGATTCTGTGCAGAAATCGATTCTTGCTGATACTGGTGCCGATATTTTGGTTTATGGTATGGGGGAGAAACCTCTGCAGGAGATCGTTTCTTTATTAGCTAAAGGTGTTAACGTAAGGAAAATCAATTCTATTAGAGGTACATGCGTGCTCCGAAACATCGATGAACTTCCGGGCAGTGTCTCGGGATTCATAAGATCGCACTCATGTGAAGATAATGCTTCGGATAATGTTTCTGCCATATCTAAGAAGTATGTTCTTCTTCCGTCTTTTCAGGAGGTCTCGGAGTCTAAACGCAGTTATGCCGAAGCATTCAGGATGCAGTATGAGGAACAGGATCCGCTTGATGGGCGGACTTTGATACAGATGCATCCGGAGGGTTGGATGATACAGAATCCTCCGTCCAAACCACTTTCGGTGAAAGAAATGGATAAGATCTACGGGCTTCCCTTTACTCGTGTACCCAATGAGATTTATACAAAGCAAGGCGGGATACCTGCCATTAGTGAAGTAAGTGCGAGCATAACCGCTCATAGAGGGTGTTACGGCGGATGTTACTTCTGTGCGATCACAATGCATCAGGGCAGGATCGTACAGAAAAGAAGCAACAGGTCTATTTTACAGGAAGCTGAATCAATTACCGGGCAACCGGAGTTTAAAGGGTATATACACGATATTGGCGGACCGACGGCTAATTTCCATGAGAGAGCTTGCGCCAGACAGGAGAAAGGCGGGGTTTGCGGGAAAAGAGCTTGCATGTCTCCGGAAATGTGTCCTGCACTGAGGGTAGATCAAAGCTCGTATACTGAGCTGCTTAGAGAAGCTAGAAAAGTACCCGGTGTTAAGAAGGTTTTCGTTAGATCAGGCGTGCGGTTCGATTATCTTCTTGCTGACAGGAACAGTGATTTTCTGGAGGAATTATGCGAGCATCATGTAAGCGGTCAGCTTAAAGTTGCTCCCGAGCATGTCAGCGATAACGTGCTTCGTTTGATGGGTAAGCCCGGCAGCAGTTCATACGAAGAGTTCCGCGAAGCCTACAGGAAAATGAACATTAAGCTGGGCAAAGAGCAGTATCTTGTTCCGTATCTTATCTCCGGACACCCGGGTTCGACTTTGAATGACGCGATCGAACTTGCTTTACACATTAAGCACAACAAAGTCATGCCGGAACAGGTCCAGGACTTTTATCCGACTCCCGGCAGCGTTTCTACGACGATGTATCACACCGGTCTCGATCCATTTACTATGGATAAGATACATATTCCTGATATTCGGGAGAAACGCATGCAGAGAGCCTTATTGCAGTTTTCTCTGGCGAAAAACAGGAAACTCGTCATCGAAGCTTTGAATTTTGCCGGGCGCAGCGACTTGATCGGTTATGGTCCGGAGTGCCTTGTAAGACCACAGACATGAAATTCTTCTTTATGAAATCTACAAGGTAGTTATAAAAACAACAAAATATTGTCTGAAGTAGGAGAGGTGTTCTGATAAAATAATTACATAACAAAGTTGCTTTTAGATGATCGGAGGAAATATATGACGAATACAATCAGTGGTAAAGAACTGGCAGCTACGATGAGACAGGAAAT
>JAQVYV010000055.1 GCA_028708525.1 Eubacteriales bacterium | reverse complement strand
TATTTTGTTTTTCCGGAATCGGAGATCTTAGTACGAGAAATAACGGATAAGGTAAGAGAAGCAGTAGCTGATGTCGGAGAATTTCTTGATATCGGGAACGCCGATGTTTCAGTCAGGGTTATTGAGGAAGAAGACTGGGCCAACAGTTGGAAGAAGCATTTTAAACCTTTGCGTATATCTTTAAGAACCATGATTTGTCCTTCATGGGAGACTTGCGATACACAGGATGGCGTAGAGCTGATAGTGAAACTGGACCCCGGGAGTGCTTTTGGTACAGGTGATCATGCAACTACAGCAATGTGTGCAGAACTTCTGGATAATGAACTTGCATCAAGAGAAACAAATCGGACCGTCCTTGATCTGGGATGTGGATCAGGAATCTTATCGGTTATTGCTGCCGGGCTTGGAGCTCAGAAGGTAGACGCGCTGGACATAGATCCTGTTGCTGTTTCTGTTGCTAAAGAAAATTGCCGGGTCAACAATGTTCTTGAGATTGTAAACATTGAAACGGGAGTCATATACGATCTTGTTGATCGGAGATATGACATAATTGCAGCGAACATAATAGCCGATGTCATCGCTGATATTGCATCAGAAATACCTGATAAACTAAATGACGGTGGAGTTTTTATAACCAGCGGTATAATTGCCGAAAAGAAAGATTTTGTTCTTGAGACTTGTGTTTCTGCAGGATTGAAGCCTGTTGAAATAATCGAGCGGTCTGGATGGGTAGCAATGAGTTTTAAGAATAATGTATATTAGTGTTGTGATTTGATTCAATATTATAGTGAATTGAGGTCTCATCTGCGGTTACTATTTCTATAGTAACCGTTTTTCATGGAGGATAAAATGAGATCAAATTCAAAGAGAATCGTATATCTTATAACGGTGATCGGTTTAGCCTTGATCGTGCTTATTTCAATGATAATAAGACTTGAGTTTCTAAAATCTGAAACAGTGGATGTTTCCGGGTTTTCTGAGATAAGCGATCAGCTATTACAGATTTCAGAAGCAGTCGCTTCGAATGAAGTTTCCAGCTTGAGTCCTGAAAGCTGTTTTTCAATTCCTGAAATCTCCTCTTCCATAATACCTGTGAGTGGAACAAACAGCAGTAAGACCGACAGCAAACCAAGCAGTATGATCAGCAGCAGTTCGGCGGAAGTGAACAGAGTTGATGATGTTGTATCACAGGAGGTTCGATACGAGGATGTTATAGCAGACCCTGATCATTCAAGAGAAGAACTGATTCGCACCGCTGAATATTTTATTGAAAGAAGTACGAATCTTGAAGAGTCGTTAAAGAGTGAAAAATATTTTGCTAAAACGATAAGGTTGGATGATATGACTAAGACAAATGCTTATGTTTATGCTAAGAATGAAGTCTATGCCGACAGTCTGAACGGATTTTTCTATTATCTGATCGATGAGACCGTTTCAACAAGCTGTCTTTCACCTGTAGTGTTGTGTGTTTCTACACTTTTTGATGAACCGCAACGACAGACAGTAATAGGAAACAGATCATATGCTGAACCGCTCATCCTTGATAAACTGAAGGGATCTCTAAAAGCCCTGTTGGGAGAGTTGTACAGAGATGAAGTTGTCGATTTTATATATGATAATTACAAAATGCTCTTTGATACGAGATTAGGTGGAGGAAGTGTTCCGATCTGCTTTTATAAGTTATCAGTACCGGGACTGGAAGTGTACTTCAGAAACGCATTTATGACGTATATCGAGTTCTATGTTAAGTAAAAGATGTGAATGGAGACTATGATAATGAGAACGAAATCCATACGTTTAGCAGTCTTAGTTATGATCAGTCTTATCGTTATTTGTGTGAACAAGGATATCAGTATAGTTCAAGCTGATATGCCATTACCTGTAAGCAGTCAGAGTTCATTTGAAGCATGGCTGCTGAAAATCGGTAAACCGGTATTCAGTAAATATAATTCTCACAGAGCCAACTATGAAATATTCAAGAAATATAAGCTTCTTACTTACGGCAGACCACAGGATGTTCCGGGAATACGTTATGACAGCGGCTCGAAACAGTACTCGGCACATGGATTTTCATACGATGAGTTCACTGTTACAAATACATATTTCCCTGATGATTCAATATATACCACTGATCCGCGAAAATGGAAAAATCTTTATCTGGGGAAGGATTCGGAAATATCATGGCAACGATTATCCGAAAGAGAGAAACAGCATATAAAGAGCGCTCAGATATTTTACATGGGACAACCATATGGAAATATGACATTCTCATCATTGTCATTAACAGAGAATAAGTGCGTTGTTATAGCTGTGCCATCCTGGTATATGGGATTTGCTCTATATACAAGTCACTACAATAGCAGAGGAGAACTCAGATACGGAACGCTCCATGGTAATGGAGCCGGAAGTGCGGTTCTTGCGTGTTCTTTCGGAGCATCCGCTCAGAGTAGCGGCAATGTTTTTCACATACCGTATAACGCAAATTATGTAGATGTTTCACTTAAAGCTCAAGGAAGTGTTGCGAGTCTGTCCGGATTAGCTGTCCGTGGTGATATCGTACGCGGAGGAGTGGGTTTCTGTGGGAAAAATCAGGAAGCTTCAGGAGGAGGACCGTGGACATTGACTTCTGCAGTAAGGTATTATTGCTCAAGCACGATAAGAACCTCTTCAAAGGTACGTAATATCTCGGAGAAAGCAACTGTATGGATAGAGTCTTCAATGGGTGACATGGTTTATAAAGAAGTAATGTATTCATTTACTATAATAGAAGATCCTATTCCTGCACCTACTGTTACACCTACACCCACACCGGCACCACAATCCACGCATTATGCTGAGGGAGTGTTCACCGTCAGAGGTGATATAGAGTTTTTCAACGGTCGTACTTCTTATATTGGATTAGATCTTTTGGTGAATCCGAAAAGATTTATGTGTCTTGAAAGGTTAACGCTCAGGGTCGACTTTGTAAACGGAATAATGCCGGAGAGCGTCGTTTTTCACCCTGTAGGTGCCGTATCAGCAGAAGTTCCGGTTATGATAACGGGTCCGCATTCCGGATTTGCTGAATTGAAATACTACATTGGAGTTATTCCGTCAACAGTTAACTGGAAGAATCAACGTTTGAGTGAACCGTTGTCTTGTCGGGCAAGAGTTTATTATTCCGGTACTTACAAAGATCTTTACATTTATGGTATTGATATAACCGGTAGTATTTATGATATCATTTACATTCAGGGAAAACCCGCATGTTGATTTATCAGTTGACGTGTTTCGGTCAGTCTTGTATAATAACTTGCGATATTGCTGATAATAGCATGTCCCATAAAAGCAGGTCTACTGCTTGCGAGGGGAGGGATAAATAGATGTCGGAAATCAGAGTCAAGGAGAATGAAACTCTGGACAGTGCCCTCAGGCGCTTCAAACGTTCTTGTGCAAGATCAGGAGTGTTAGCTGAAGTACGTAAAAGAGAGCATTACGAGAAGCCGAGTGTCAGGCGGAAAAAGAAATCAGAAGCCGCCAGAAAAAGGAAACGCTGATATGTCATTGAAGGAAAGGTTGTTAAATGACCTGAAAGATGCTATGAGGGATAAAGATGATATCCGTAAGGATACTATCCAAATATGCCGAGCAGCTGTATTACAGGTCGAGAAGGATACCCGGTCCGTTTTAGATGACAATGGTGTGGTTGAGATCCTTGCAAGAGAATTCAAGAAGCGTTCTGAAACGTTATCTGAACTTGGGGATCGTCAGGATGTGATAAAGAAGTATAAAGCTGAAATGGAGATCATTTCTGATTATCTTCCTGAGCAACTGACAGATGATGAAATCGAGATCCTTGTCAGAGATGCGATAGCTGAGACAGGTTCAGGTTCTCCAAGAGATATGGGCAAGGTAATGCAGTTCCTGCAACCGAAGATCAAAGGAAAAGCTGATGGCAGGAAAGTGAGTGATTTGGTTAAGAAACATCTTGGGTCCTGACCGAATACGTTTTGCGGAATGAATGAAGCCCGACATCTGATTATTTGGTGTTGGGCTTCATCGCATTTTATGTATGCATTTTGTGCTATCTGATCCAAATGAGGTGTTGATGAAATTTCTGCTTAGAAAAAGATGGAATGTAGCGAACAGACTTGATGCCGATGAAAGGCTTGATCTGGTTAAGAATATTCTGACATTGAGAGGGTTTAATAATGATCTCTCATCAGATGATTTTCTGGAACCCGGTCTGAAGATATATCATGATCCCTTTTTACTTAATGATATGGATAAAGCGGTGTCAGAAATCCTGAAGGTTATCAGGGATAATGGGAAAATGCTCGTATTCGGTGATTATGATGCAGACGGAATAACGGCTACTGCTATATTATGTCACTATCTTAGAAGTACAGGAGCTGATGTCGGTTATATGATACCGGAAAGACTCACAGAAGGTTACGGACTTTCACTCGACAGTATTGACAGGATATGTGAGATCATGCCGGACTTAGTAATAACAGTAGATAACGGGATAGCTTCTGCTGATGAAGTGAGAATTCTGAAAGAAAGACATATCAAAGTCATTATCACTGATCACCACGAATGTAAAGAAATCCTGCCTGATGCTTTAGCAGTAATAGATCCTAAAAGAGTTGATAACATATATCCTTTTAAAGATCTTGCGGGTGCGGGTATTGCTTTGAAACTTGTTCAAGCTCTTTCAGTGACAAGCGGAGCCCCTGATTCATGGCGCAGATATCTAGACGTCTGTACATTAGGAACCGTAGCGGACATGGTTTCCCTTACGGATGAAAACAGAATGATAGTTTATCATGGACTGAAAATAATCAATATGGGCGGAAATGAAGGCATAAGAGCATTGCTTAAGGTCTCAACAGGTAAGAACAGCGATAAGATAACTTCTGCTACACTTGGGTATACCATAGCACCAAGGATAAATGCAGCAGGACGTGTTGGTGACAGTACCAAAGCAGTTGAACTTTTAATGGAGTCAGATCCTTTGATTTGTGAAGAGATTTCTATTTGTCTTGCAGCAGATAATACAAAACGACAGGAGATAGAAACATCTATATTTGATCAAGCCAGAAGGATCATTGACGAACGATATGATCCGGCTTCTCCGCAGGCAATAGTAGTGTTCGATAAATGCTGGCATCTTGGGGTACTTGGTATAGTAGCATCCAAATTAGCTGAGTACACAGGAAGAACTGTATTTGTTTTTGGCGGTGAGGGTGACCTTTATAAGGGTTCTGCCAGAAGCGGTGATGGTATGCCTGTCCTGGAAGCAATCAGATTTGCAGCAGTGTATGTTGAAAAGTATGGAGGACATTCCAAAGCAGCAGGACTAACAGTGCATGAATCGAAAATAGATATGTTTACGAAAGCAGTCGAAGTTTTCTCTGCTGATTATCATGCCAATGAAATACCCGTTCCGCAGATCGACATTGATTTTGAGATCCCTTTTGAGATGATCACATATGATAACGCTCTGTCTGTCGAATATCTCGAACCCTTTGGAGAAGGTAACAGACAACCTCTTTTCGTGTGTATGGGAGTCAAAGTGCTAACAATATTTTCTTTGTCAGAGGGTAAACACAGTAAATTATTGTTCGGAAATGAGACGGGTCAGACATTCGAAGGTCTTGCATTTGGAGTTACGCCACCGGAACTGCCTTTCGCTGAAGGAGATAAAGCCGACATAGTTTTCACAATGAAAATCAATCAATGGAGAGGTAATTCTTCTGTTCAGGTAATTCTTAAAGATTTTCGAAAAAACAATGAAGAGGATCTGCTTGATATCAGTTCTGTGGAACTTGATAAAGCTTTTAATGAAAATTTTGACCTTGTCACAGAAATGACGGATTCGGATGATGCGAATTTTATTAAGACACATTTTCCTTCTTCGGAAGACTATTATACCGTTTATGGTTTCCTTGTAAACAGATTTGCGGATGACAGTGTTTTGTGTGATATCAAGTCGCTGCGTGATATAATCAATGCAGGTACCGGTATTAGCGGAAGTTCTTTTAAAATCAGAAGAATGCTGGATGTTTTCTCGGAAGTCGGGCTTATAGAAATCGTTTGGTATACTGATGATCTTTTCAGACTAAAGTTTGCTGATCCGGGGAGAAGGGTTAGTTTGTCTGATTCGACTGTCTACAGAAGACTTAGGGAGATCAAGTGGAAAACATAGATAAACCAGAAAACATAGAACTCCTGATTCCGGGTGAACTGAGTTCAGTCATTGAAAAATACTGTAAATACAGTTCATGTGAGAATGCGGATAAATTGATAAAGGCTTATAAATTTGCTTTAAAGGCGCATGGCGAACAGAAAAGAGCAAATGGAATACCATACATCACCCATCCTGTTGCTACGACTGAAATATTGACGGAACTTGAAGTTGATGAAGACACTCTTTGTGCTGCTTTGCTACATGATACTGTAGAGGATACAAAGGCCACGATAGAGGAGATAACAGAGCTTTTCGGAAGTGAGGTAGCAGCACTTGTTGATGGAGTTACTAAACTGGGAAGGATCCCGTATTCATCCAAAGAGGAGATCCAGGCGGAGAATTTCCGAAAGATGTTTCTAGCAATGGCCAAGGATATAAGAGTTGTTCTTATCAAACTTGCCGACAGACTTCATAACATGCGAACGATAAGCAGTATGTCACCTGATAAGCAGATAGATAAAGCTAAAGAGACTCTGGATATTTATGCGCCACTGGCTCACAGACTGGGTATATACAGGATAAAATGGGAACTTGAGGATCTTTGTTTAAGATATCTTGATAAGGATTCTTTTTATCAGCTTGTGGGAGCTATTTCTCAGAAACGTACTGACAGGGAAAAGTATCTTGAACAGGTTAATTCTGAACTTAAAACACGTATAGAAAGTATGGGTATAAGATGTAATATTGAAGGGCGTCCTAAGCATTTTTACAGTATCTATAGAAAGATGCAGAAACAAGGAAAGGTGTTGGATCAAATTTATGATCTTTTTGCCACCAGAATAATAGTTGATACGGTTTCTGACTGCTATTCTGTTTTGGGACTGGTTCATGAAATGTACAGACCTATGCCGGGGAGATTTAAAGATTACATCGCAATGCCCAAGCCAAATATGTATCAATCTTTGCATACTACAGTGATCGGACCAAAGGGTGTACCCTTTGAAGTTCAGATAAGAACGCTGATGATGCACAGAACTGCAGAGTATGGAATAGCAGCACATTGGAGGTATAAAGAGGATTCACCTGCGAATAAGACAGATGATGGATTTGACGGGAAACTGGCATGGCTGAGACAGCTTCTTGACTGGCAGAAGGATATGCGTGATGCCGGCGAATTCATGGAAAATTTAAAGAGTGGTCTGGTTGCTGACGAAGTATTTGTTTTTACACCAAAGGGGGACGTTATATCACTTCCTGCCGGATCAGTTCCGATCGATTTTGCATATACGATACATAGCGGAATAGGAAATGCTATGTATGGGGCTAAAGTGAACGGAAGGATCGTCCCTCTTACATATAGTCTGAAAAATGGAGACATTATTGAGGTGTTGACTTCTGATAAGGTTCACGGACCAAGCAGAGACTGGCTTAAAATCGTTAGAAGCACGTCGGCAAGAAGCAAGATAAATCAGTGGTTCAAGAAAGAAATGCGCGAAGAAAATATCGTTCGCGGTAAAGAGATTTTCGAACGTGAAGTCAAGAAAACGGGATTTGCTGTTCACTTGCTTACAAAGCAGGAGTTTCTGGAACCTATTCTTCGTAAGTATACACTTCAGTCATTGGAGGATCTGTATTCAGCAATCGGATACGGAGGGATATCCGCGGGTAAGGTTATACCCAAACTGCGGGATGAATATATTAAAGCTCTCCCGGAAGCTGAAAGGACAAAGCTTGGATATCGTGTCAATTCTTCAGGTCATGTGGTTTACAGTCCTGTAAATGCTGCTCTTTCTTCTCAGGAACTATCTTCCGGAGACGTAACACCGTCCAGAAAGTCTAAGAAACAGAAAAATCTGAATGATCATGGTATCGTTGTCCCCGGTATCGAAAATTGTCTGATCAATCTTTCGAGATGCTGCAGCCCTGTTCCGGGTGATAAGATCATCGGGTATATAACCCGCGGTCGTGGGGTTGCGGTTCACCGTACAGATTGCAGTAATATCAGAAATATACTTGAATCTTCGGGCTCATCGCCTAAGGAAGCTGAAAGAGCCTCGCGTCTTATTGAAGTCTTTTGGGATGCCGAGAATGCTTCGACGGGATTCCAGGTCGAACTCACTATTCTTGCTCATGACAGGAGGAACCTTTTGGCGGATGTCTCTAATGCTCTTGCTGAGGAAAAGGTTTCGATTTTATCAGGGAATATGTCTTCACTTAAAGATGTTACTGCTACACTGACTTTGACTTTAGAATTGGCAGGACATGACCAATACGAAAGGATCGTAGGTCGTTTGAGTGCGATCCGGGATGTTTTCGAAGTCCGTCGCGGGCATTGATATCCAAATATTTATTTATTGGTAGAAATAGTGCAATATATCGCAAAATAGTTGTATTATATTATTGTAGTATGGATTAGAATCGTTTGTGAGGTGTTCGTGTGGATGTAATTGATTTCGGAGCAAACCTTGGAAATGACAACTTTGATTTCAGCGAAGCGATAAAGGCAGCGGACACTTTTCGCAGATCGACCGGAGTTACTTGCAGAGTTGTTGATTCAGTCGGTGAAACTGTTTATATATCGGCTGATGATAAGAGTGATGTTGCGGTTTGTAACTTGACAGCTAAATATTTTTATTGCGGAAGCGATGACTGTGGTAATAATGAAACGATGGCGAATATCTGCCTTAATTCTCATCTTTACGGATGTTATCAGTCAGAAAGATTCGGCGGAAAGTACGTTTTCTTCTGTCCGCTTGGTCTTACTAACTGGGCTTCACCTATTGTTTGCGACAGTACTGTGGAAGGAGCATTTCTTGCAGGACCGGTGAATATGGTGGAACCTGATGAGTTTTTTACAGATGATTTTCTGTCAAAATATGGCCTGACCCATACAGCTGTTAAAGAGATAGAACAATGTATAAAGACTGTTCCGTTCGTTATGCCGTCCAAAGTTAATTTTTACAGCGAACTTCTCTATTATATTGCTAAAGCAGTTTCTGATGATACTTTTCAGATCATTGATGAAAGAAAAGCTAAGGGTGAACAACAGTCAGAAATAGCTGAACAGATCAAGTTTCTTAAATCATTTTCACCTAACCCTGAGTATGAGCCTTATCCGATGGAAAAGGAACAGGAATTGCTCGAATTGATCGAAACAGGAGATAAGCATGGTTCTCAAAGAGTCCTCAATGAGATACTCGGTCAGATATTTTTCGCCAGTGGAGGAAGTTTTGAAGTAATAAGATCCAGAGTTCTTGAACTTGTTGTGCTTCTTTCGAGAGCAGCCATAAAAGGCGGAGCAGATTCGCAACAGATTTTTGGGCTTAATTATACATATCTGGGAAGGATAAACTCGTTTAAGAATATTGAAGAACTGACATACTGGTTGTCCGGCATTATGGCTCGATTTACAGATCAAGTTTTCAACTTGACAGATGTAAAGCATGTTGATGTCATATACAGAGCTGTGGACTATGTCAGAAAAAATTATGACAGAAGGATCACATTGGAAGAAACAGCTGCAAATGTATATCTTAGCCCCGCATATTTCAGCAGAATATTTAAAGAAGAAATTGGTGATAATTTTAATCTTTATGTCAATAAGATCAGGATAGACGCGGCGAAGAAACTGCTTTTGAACGAAAAGATACCACTTGTAGATATTTCGACTATGGTAGGGTTTGAAGGTCAGAGTTACTTCTCGAAGGTGTTCAAGAAAATGACGGGAGTCACCCCGGGGAAATTCAGAGAAGCAAGAGGAAAGATAAGAGGTGACGCAGGAGCGAGACGATTGAAATAGTGTTAAGTGTATAAGTATAGATAGGTATAAATAAGTAAATAAAAAGAAAAATGAACGGAGGATGTTTAAATGGAAATTTTGGATCAGATTTCACAGGCTCTTCAGAAGGGAAAAGCAAAGGATGTCAAAGAAATGGTGCA
>JAQVYV010000054.1 GCA_028708525.1 Eubacteriales bacterium | reverse complement strand
AGCCTATTATGACAGATATCTTGGATCGTACGATATACTTAGCAGACCATTGATCATTGCTCCTGTTTTCGACTTTCAGATAGTTGATGATTTTTCTGTTTCTCTCCACGATATCCCAATCAATGTTATTGTTTCTGAATCAGAAGTGTTGCGAACAGACTGTAATCAAAGGACAATCTACGTTCCTTGAATTTATGATATAATATCGAATCAGTGAGAATTATGAAATATCAGGAGATATGATCTAATATGAATAAACGCAGGAAGAAACGTAATGATGCGGTACTTTGGCAAATTGGAATACTTTTGATCCTTATAGTTGCGATAACAGTAGTTGTAATACTTATACTTAAGCCTGACAGTGATCTTCCATCAGGCTCGGATGATGTTTCATCGCAAATTACAAGTGATGATTTATCGCATAGCAGCGATCCGGAAAATTCGGCTTTGCCGACTGCAGCTGAACCAACTGTTGAAGCGGAATTCTGGGGGAATAAGATCGATCTTTCTGCGAAAAGCACACAAATCGAAGTAGCCGGGAAATATCCCAAATGGCATTCCGAACCCGGATTTACAGTACCGGAACATGATCTCAGTTTTTTCAAGGCAAACGCATCATCAGATAAACCTCTTAACGGAGCAGTTGTTTTTCTGGATCCGGGACATGGCGGGCAAGAAGATTGGGGGGCTGTTTTCCCCAGACACCCTATTCCCGCCGAGATCATTGAAAGGGACATCAATCTATTGGTTGCCTTTAGTGTTAAGGAACTTCTGGAAGATGCAGGAGCTTCTGTTGTTATGACACGTGAGGAAAACTATTATTACCAGATAATGTATCGCTATGCAGTCGTCGCAAAGCATATTCTAAATGATTTCAGATCAAAACTTTCACCGAGTTCTCCAAACATTCCGATTGTAGAAGGATATATTGCAGAGATGGATCGGACGATGGAAAGAAACAACGATAAAGACACTTCGGATATATTCTATCCTAAGGGAGTAAACCAGACTGTAAAGAATATTTTAGACATTCAGAGCGGATATTCCAACTGTGTATTTCTGTCACTTCATTGCAATGCTTCTCCCGAGCCTGATACATTAAAAGGAACCAGGGTCTTCTACGAAACAAATGAATCAGCCTATAGAGGTGGATTATCTATAACAAGATCAATTGTTGAACCAGAATACCAGAACTTCAATGCAACAGAGCGAAAGCGTTTTGCTGAATTGATTTATTCGAAAATAGTAGATAAATTACCGGACATGAAGTTTTCTAACGAATCTCAGGCGGTTGTTGCTGAGGATGTCAGTGGAGTTATCAGAGAAACAAATGTCGTAGGCGCACTCGTAGAGATGGGGTACGTGAATCATACATATGATAGGGCGGTCCTTCTTGATGAAACAAGTCGGAATGTAATTGCTTTAGCTATCTTTGAAGCAATATTGTCTTATTATTGTGGGTGAAAGCATGATAAGAAATTTCCGTTTCGGACTGGTTTTATGTTTGTGTGTTTTCGGGATAGTTGCATTTATTCTTGCTTCATGTAATTACTATCCTTCAATCTCTGAGACAGAGTTGTCGGCAGAAAGCAGTGAAGACAGAAGCGGATATGTCGATTCGAGCGACGAATCATATATAAGTTCAGTACAGTCTGATGAATGGTCGTCAGAGGAAGATACATCAGATGAAATATCATCGTCATTTTCTGAAAGCTCATATTTTGAATCAGGATCAGACCCACAACCATCTCCTACACCAACCATATATAACAAAATATACGTTATAACAGGCAGAGCAAATCTTAGAACAGGGCCTTCAACCGAGTATGATGTTATCAAGAAACTTAACTATGGCAGCAGTCTTCAGGTTCTGACATTAAACGGAAACTGGTATCAAGTTGTTTTCGCAGATGAACTTACAGGGTTTATACATGATTCGCAAATTTCCGATTCTGAACCTGATCCGGATAAGAATCCTTCAACAATCACTCCATCACCTTTTATTAAATGGCCTCAAGAAACTTCAGTTGGTGAATTGTGGGTCACAGATATGGAGAAGTTTATCGGAAGATATAAAGGAGAAGGATATAAGCCTCTTGAAGGTGCTTATGTAATTCTTGATGCAGGGCACGGAGGTCGTGATCCCGGAGCTGTTTTCTATAACAGTTCTACAGGAAGAAATCTTCTCGAAAAAGTCTATAACCTTGAAATCGTAAACAAACTTGCCGAAGAATTGAGGACTATGGGTGCTCAGGTGATATTAACCAGAGAGAATGATGAGTATGTAGGATTATATAGGAGAAATGCTATAGTTAATAAATTCATTGCAGACAGGATACTTGCAGAAGCTGAACTGTCAGAAGAAGTGATCAATTATCTTGAAAGTATATCAGCGGGTATGCAAGTTGTTATCGATGCAAACTCCGATAAGGAGACATATGATACAAGAGGAATAATGAATGGATTAGGAGCAAGTCCGGACTATAGGAGATTTTTAGACATATCTGCTCAAATGAAAGATGTTATTTTCATATCGATCCATTGCAACAGTTACCCGCAGGATAAATCAGTCAATGGCTTTGAGGTTTATTATGGTCACGCTGATACCATAAGAAGAACAGAAGAAAAATGGCTTAGGGAAGAGCCGCATACTGATCCTGTCAATCCTTCATATTACATGTATGATCACGATTCAAGACTTGACCTTTCATTGCTGATAAGAGATAAACTTACTTTGGGAACTGATGTGAGTGTAAGAACAGGCAACAATGAATACGAAGGTGCACATGAGGGCGTTTATGAAGGAGATTTCTGTGTTATCCGTGAAAACAATGTGGCGGGTGCTCTGGTTGAAGTAGGATTTCTTACAAACTCAGGTGACAGAGGGTTTTTCTCGGATCCTGCCGGACAGCGCAGAATAGCATATTCAATAGCAGACGCAGTATATGAATACTTCTGCTTTGACAGAACTGAAAAAACAGATAAGTATGAGATGACATCTTCTAAAGAAGGTTAAAGTTCATTTATGGTATACTTAATGAAAAATCCAGGAGGGAGATCCTTGATATCATCAGACAGATTTATAAAATCATGTAAATATATATCGATTGCATCATTATTGACTATTTTTATGATAACAGGATGTAATGATGTAACCGGAGAAGCACCTGAGACAACCATCGGGAATGAAGGCGTAGTTATTGCAAGAGCTATAGCCAACAGGTTTCCTGCAAGGTCACCGGGAAGTTCTGCAGAAACAGCTACGGGTGATCTGATTATTTCTGAGCTAGAAAAGATCGGATTTGAACCCGTAGTTGAAGAGTTCAGCATTGGAGAGTCAACTTCAAGGAATATATCCGTTTATATCAAGGGTATGGGCTTTTCTGAGGATATTGAATCAGATGTTGCTTCTGATGACTATGAAAGTAATATCATACACAGAAAAGCAATCATTGGAGCTCACTATGATACTCCGATATCTGTAGATGATTTGGAAGAGATGTCCGGATACGACGGGCTTCACAGCAATGCGTCCGGAGTAGGTGCGCTTTTATCTGTTGCTAAGAGTATCAAGTCTAAGAGTTATGGTTATGACATTGAAATAATCTTTTTCGGAGCAGGGAATTTGGATTTTGCCGGGTCTGCATACTATGTTGATTCTCTGAACGAAAGCGATATTGAAGAAATAGATGTGATGTATTGCGTAGACAGTATTTTCGCCGGGGATAAATTATACGCGCATGCCGGAATAAATTCTATCGAGTCAGGGAAGAAGTATATAAGACGAAGAAAATTGTATGAACTTTCTGATGTTGCCATCGCTAACAGAATTGATCTTAGGTTCAACGAATCTGACCTGGATGTTGATGTCGACGGTGATGGAACTGATGATGTATATCGTGAGATAACTACTAACAAGTCGGATCATTCCGCATTTGATGCTGTTGGAATATCTTGTGTTCTCATAGAATCGTATGAATATTTTGCTTCTGCCTATGCTGATCAAATTGAAAGTAAGAATCCGTTTTTCGGTGAAACCGGAGGAATGATACGCGGAACAGTATATGATTCGTCTGAATACCTTGACGAGGTCATTGAAGAAGGCCGGCTGGAGAAGAGGATCAAGGATGTTGCTTTTCTTATCGTTAATGCTCTTGAGAAGGGGATATACCGCTGACCGTATTTTCTGTACAGAAAATATAAAATATAAGCATATCGCCTTTATGCCATCGGAAATTTATTTTCTGGTACTCGCCGGGAGTTAGTGTTGTTTCGTGATGATGACTGTTATCTTCTTGACGATGATCCTTTGATATTTCATCGGGAAGATATTTCAAGTCTATATTACAGTAATTAAAAAAACCGAGAAGTTTCTTACCGTTTAGTGTGACATATGCATTTGCTGCTTCAGAAGGTATATAAAATTTTACACAATATCTGATATCCGAGGATTCATCGAATGTGAAGATGTGTTTATAAATATTACCGGATAAGTGTTCTGATCTTCTTGAAATCGTTACATTCTGTCCCTTGTATAATAAAGATATTCTTTCACCTTCGAAACTACTCAAGTCTATATCCATAATTCTGCTCCTTCGCCTGATGATATCGTAAAATTTTATCATACATGCAGTTGTAATGACAAAAGTTCTAGTTTTGTGTTATCATCAAATGTGTAAATATTGATCAGTAAGGAGGTAGGATTATGCATTTTTTCCCGTCGTCGGGTGTTGCTGATTGGATGATATGGCTAGCTTTGGCGGTGTTTTTTATCATCATAGAAGTATCAACGGTAAATCTGATAAGCGTTTGGTTTGCCCTTGGTGCTCTGATCGCTATGGGTATCGCTTTGCTGGGGGCCGGCCCTGTCTGGCAGATCGGATCGTTCGTTTTGGTCTCTGTGGCCGCATTGCTTTTATTCCTGCATTTCAGAACTAAACTTAATATTACAACTAAGACAATAGAGAAGACGAATGCAGACAGAAATGTAGGAAAGACCGGAGTCGTTATTGAGAAGATAGATCCTCTGTCTTCTACGGGACAAGTGAGAGTTCAAGGTCAGATATGGAGTGCATTGTCGGATAACGATTTTATAATTGAAAAAAATGAGGTCGTTGAAGTAATTGAAATCAAAGGTGTGAAGTTGATCGTAAGAAAGAAACAGAAAACCGACTCATAATAATCAGGAGGAAAGAAATATGATCATAATATTAAGTTCACTGGCTCAGTTTCTTACGGGAGGAGCATTGTATCTGCTTATACTTCTGGTATTGGCTTTAATATTGCTTATCCAGAATATCCGGGTCGTTCCTCAGGCAACGGTCTACATAATCGAGCGTCTTGGTGCATATAAGCACACCTGGCAAGTTGGATTGCACGTAAAGGTGCCTTTTATTGATAAGATCGCTAAGATAGTAAGCCTGAAGGAAAAAGTTGCAGATTTCCAGCCTCAGGCTGTTATTACTAAGGACAATGTAACGATGCAGATCGACACTGTGATTTTCTATCAGATAACAGATCCCAAATTATATGCGTACGGAATTGAAAATCCAATCCTTGCAATTGAGAACCTTACTGCGACAACGTTGCGTAATATAATCGGAGAGATGGAACTTGACCAGACACTGACATCACGCGATATCATAAACACTAAAATGCGCCTTATCCTGGATGAAGCGACTGATCCATGGGGTATTAAGGTCAACAGAGTTGAACTTAAGAATATACTTCCTCCCAGAGAGATCCAGAATGCTATGGAGAAGCAGATGAAAGCAGAGCGAGAGAAACGTGAAAGTATACTCAGGTCTGAAGGTGAGAAGGAGGCTGCTATAAAGATCGCTGAAGGGGAAAAGACTGCAGCAATACTTCGTGCAGAAGCAAAGAAAGAAGCTCAAATCAGAGAAGCCGAAGGACAGGCTGAAGCAATACTGAAAGTTCAGGAAGCAACTGCTCGCGGATTGCAGATGATAAAGGATATCGGGGCAGATCAGGCTCTTATCGCTGTTAAGAGCCTTGAAACACTCGAGAAAGTAGCTAACGGTCAGGCGACGAAGATAATCATCCCTTCTGAGATACAGTCACTGGGCAGTCTGGCTGTATCATTGAAGGAACTCGTCAGCGATAAAGGAGCATAATGACAGAGAAGGTCCCATCTGTCTATTTGCATATCCCATTTTGTGCTTCGAAATGCTATTACTGTGATTTCAACTCTTATGTCAATAAGGAGCATCTGATTGAGGAATATTTTAATGCGTTGAAATCGGAAATCAACAAAGGTGCAGAGTTTCTTGCTGAATACGGATCACATGATACAGGAACTGAATTAGAGACGATATATGTTGGGGGAGGTACACCTACTAGTGTTCCCCCCCGTTTCATTTCATCTGTTGTTTCTCTTGTAACAGATCGATATAAGATGACTTCTGATCCCGAAATAACAATAGAATGTAATCCGGGAACTGTAAATGATAATAAAATCAAGGAGTATAAGTCTTGCGGGATAAACAGGATCAGCATAGGTTTGCAAAGCTCATCTGATCGTATTTTGAAATCGATTGGAAGAAACCATACTTATGAAGATTTTCTCAGGACATTTGATTTATTCACTAAAAATGGTTTTGAAAACATTAACGTTGATATTATAGAAGGATTGCCGGGTCAGAGCTTGAAAGATTTCTCGGATACTGTAAATGCTGTTATAAATACAGGAGCTAAGCATGTTTCTGTGTATTCGCTTTCAATCAGTGAGGGCAGTAAATTCTATAGAGACAGCGACAGTATCATGAAAAGTCTTCCTGATGATGAAGACGAAAGAATGATGTACCATTATGCTCGTAAGGCACTGATTTCTTCAGGGCTGCATCATTATGAGATAAGCAATTTTGCTATTCCCGGATTTGAATCAATGCACAATTTATTTTGCTGGAAAGGTGAAAGATATTTAGGGTTTGGTGCCGGAGCTCATTCGTTTATCGGAAACAGAAGATCAGCCAATATGTCTGAACCGGAAGAGTATATCAGACGTGTCGAAAACTCTGAAAGCACAGACTATTTTCCTGCTTCTGAGACGCTGGAACTACTCAGTGACTCAGATCTTGAAAACGAATTCTTTCTTCTGAGATTCAGGCTGATTGACGGTATCAGTAAAACTGATTTTCGAAACAAGTTCGGGAAATCGCTTGATACATACATCGAAAAGCTTGACAAACTGATATCCGAGGGTTACCTGGTAGAAAATGACGACAGATTGATTATGACGCTTAGAGGATTAGATTATGCAAATAATATATTCGCAGAATTTGTCTAGATCCGCAAAAGCCTGTAATTAAGCATATAGATTTAGTGTTTTTATCTTATTATAAGGAAAATTGCAACTTGCAATGATCAAAGTTTTAATATAATATTGATTGTATACAATTATGGAGGTCAACATGGGTTCAACTATTTCTCAGAAAATTATACGTGAGCATTTACTTAGCGGTGAGATGAAACCGGGTAGCGAAGTATCGATCAGGATCGATCAGACTTTAACTCAAGATTCTACAGGAACGATGGCTTATTTGCAATTTGAAGCGATAGGTGTTCCAAGAGTAAAGACAGAATTATCAGTTGCATATATCGACCACAACACACTGCAGACAGGATTTGAAAATGCAGATGATCATGAGTACATTAAGACCGTTGCATCAAAATATGGTATAAGATTCTCTAAACCGGGAAATGGTGTTTGTCATCAGGTCCATATAGAAAGATTCGGTGTACCCGGGAAAACTTTGCTGGGATCTGATAGTCACACTCCTACTTGCGGTGGTTTAGGTATGTTGGCAATCGGTGCCGGAGGACTTGATGTCGCTGTTGCAATGGGTGGTGGTCCTTATTTCATAACTATGCCTGAAATATGCAGAATAGAGCTTTCCGGAAAACTTAGCGACTGGGTGAGTGCTAAGGATGTAATACTTGAAATTCTAAGGATCATGTCTGTTAAGGGCGGAGTCGGGAAAATAATAGAGTATGGCGGAGAAGGAGTACTAAGTCTTACTGTTCCTGAACGCGCAACTATAACCAATATGGGAGCAGAATTAGGTGCAACCACGTCGATTTTTCCGAGTGATGAAATAACCCGAGAGTTTCTTAGATCACAAGGCAGAGAAGATGATCATATTGAATTGAAAGCAGACGATGATGCTGTATATGATCAGGTCATTGAAATAGACCTGTCAACTATTGAGCCACTTGCTGCTAAACCTCATAGCCCGGATAATGTTGAGGCTGTCAAATCTATAGGTAAAATGAAAATCGACCAGGTCTGCATAGGGAGCTGCACTAATTCTTCATATGCAGATATGATGAAGACTGCTGCTATACTTAAAGGCAAAACAGTTCATAAAGATGTTTCTCTGGTGATCGCTCCGGGATCAAAGCAGGTTCTCTCAATGATAGCAGAGAATGGCGCGCTTTATGATATGATCGCAGCAGGTGCAAGGATACTGGAGGCTGCCTGCGGACCATGTATAGGTATGGGACAATCACCTAAGACTGACGCTGTATCGCTAAGAACAAATAACAGAAACTTTTACGCAAGAAGTGGAACTGCATCTGCTAATGTTTATCTTGTCAGTCCGGAAACTGCTGCATACAGTGCAATAAACGGTTACCTTTCAGATCCCAGAGAAATGGGAGATTGTTATAAGGTTCAGATACCGGAACACTTTATGATCAATGATAATCTTGTTGTTTTACCTTCTGACGGATCACAAGAAGTCACAGTTGTAAGAGGTCCGAATATCAAGCAGTTCCCCATAAATAAACCATTAGAGAATGATCTGAAAGGTGAAGTACTTATCGTTCTTGAAGATAACATAACAACTGACCATATTATGCCATCTAATGCTAAGCTTCTGCCTTTCCGCTCCAATATTCCTTATTTAGCGGATTATTGTCTGACTCCTTGTGATCCGGAATTTCCGGCAAGAGCAAAATCAAAAGGCGGTGGTATAATAGTTGCAGGTTCAAATTATGGTCAAGGATCAAGTAGAGAACATGCAGCATTGGCGCCGTTGCAACTTGGAATAAAAGCTGTGATTGCGGTTTCTTTTGCCAGAATCCATATGGCAAACCTTATAAATAACGGAATAATACCTTTAACATTTGAAAACGCTGAAGACAAAGTTAAAGTGAAGCAAAGCGATATCCTGGAAATCGACAATATTGCGAACGCTTTGAAAGGAATCGGAAGAGTTGATGTAAGTGTCAGGAATATTACTACAGGCGACATCTATGATACTTATGTTATTCTGTCTGAAAGACAGTCTTCAATGTTGCTTGCGGGAGGTTTACTTAACTATACACGGCAGGAGATTTGAATGAACGGAGTAAAACATGGGATGCTTCGTGCGGATGTATATAAGGAAATAAAGGAAAACATACTTAAGCAGATATATCAGCCCGGAGAATCTCTAACTGAAAGCAGATTATGCACCCGGCTTGGTGTGAGCAGAACTCCTGTCAGAGAGGCTTTCGCTCAACTTGAATCTGACGGACTGGTTGAATCTGTACCAAATAAAGGTGTGATAGTAAGAGGTTTGGCTATCCGTGATATAAAAGATATATACGACATACGTTGTCATGTTGAATCATCTGCAGTTAAACTTGCGTGTTCAAATCTGAATGATGAAGGAAAGGCAAGAATGCAGGATATTTTGAGAAGAGAGAAACAGAATGTTCTGGATGGTGATCTTGAGGGATTTCAGAATTCTGATTATGAGTTTCACGATGAGATAATCAAATCTAGCGGAAGCAGGATATTTCACAATGTGCTTATACTGATGATGCAACATTCACGTATTGCCCGGATCAGATCTCTTTCTGCCGGAAACAGGATGTCCGATTCACTTAAGGAGCATTTTGCCGTATATGATGCGCTTGTTTCCGGTGATCCCGGAAAATGTTGTGAAGTAATGACTCTACATATCAATAATGCCAAGGAGAGCTATATCAATACTATAATAGAGAAGAGGATAGCATATGAGTGAAAACAGTTCTAAAAAAGAAAACTTGTTCAATGAGCTTGTTGAGAATGCAACAAACAGAACTAAAATAGATCCAAAGTACTATGAAAGGTATAACGTCAAACGAGGACTACGTAATGATGACGGGACCGGAGTACT
>JAQVYV010000207.1 GCA_028708525.1 Eubacteriales bacterium | reverse complement strand
ATCGTCTCCGGCAAACCATATTTCAGGATCACTTCACGAAACGGATTCAGAAATAAGACAAGAAAAATGAATTTCTATTATATTAAACGTTACATAGGTGAGATCGTGCACGAATTCGGCTTCAAGTGGCTCTTCAGAATAGGAAATCCACATTCATTTATCTTAAAGGATCTTGCTTCGTCGATCATTGAAGGCAGTTTTCCGGTAGCAGACGGAGCGTCCGGAGAAGAATCGGTCCGCACCGTCATAGCTATATATAATTCAGCTAAATTCGGGCATACGGTCAAACTGCCTATGTCGAAAGAAATTTCAGAGGAGATATTCAACATGGAGATTCACAAGTCACTTCTTTGAGTGTACTTTGATCCTGGCTTTAGCTCTGAGAATGCCTCTCCCCGAACGAATCCTCTCTCTTGCTGTCGTTGTCGGATCAGCAAGACGTTTAACAGCTCTGTCTAATGCTTCTTCAGCTCTTTTCAAATCTATTTGTTCAGGAAGTTCAGCGGACCCGACAACAATTATCACATTGTCGATCTCGATTTGAGCAAATCCGTCTGCTACCGAAGCATAAATGGTTTCATTATCATTGCTTAGCCTTAACTCTCCGGGGTTAAGTGCTATAACTATCGGTGAATGTCCGGGCATTATACCGATTTCACCATCTAAAGCAGGTAAAATGACACTATCGACTTCACCTTCATAGAAAAGTTCATACGGGGTAACTATTTCAACATGGAGTTTATCAGTCATATAGATACCATTTATACGGGACAGACTTCACTGTCTTCATCAGGCTTGTTCTCCTGGTATTTGCCATATTCTGCATATACCTCATCTATGCTGCCTTTCATGAAAAACAACTGTTCAGGTATATGGTCGACGTATCCGGAAACGATTTGCATGAAGCCTTTGATCGTATCTGTCAAATGTACAAATTTCCCGGGGATACCGGTAAAGCTTTCAGATACATGAAATGGTTGAGAAAGAAACTTCTGTATCTTTCTTGCCCTAGAAACAGTTATCTTATCCTTTTCTGTCAATTCTTCCATACCAAGTATTGCTATTATTTCCTGCAGTTCCTTATAGCGTTGTAGTGTTTCCTGCACTTTTCTTGCAACATTATAGTGTTCTTTCCCGACTATATCCTCATCAAGGATACGCGAGGAAGATTCAAGCGGATCGACAGCCGGGTAGATACCGAGTTCAACAACAGCTCTTGATAAGACAGTGATCGTGTCAAGGTGTGCAAAAGTAGTGGCAGGAGCAGGATCTGTCAAATCATCTGCCGGAACATAAACTGCCTGTATGGATGTGATCGAACCTCTGCTTGTCGAAGTTATCCTTTCCTGTAAAGCTCCGACTTCATTTGCAAGAGTAGGCTGATATCCCACAGCTGAAGGTATTCTGCCAAGCAAAGCAGAAACTTCTGAACCGGCTTGCACAAATCTGAAAATATTATCGATAAATAGAAGGACATCCTTATTCTTCACGTCTCTGAAATATTCAGCCATCGTCAGACCGGTAAAAGGTGCTCTCATCCTCGCTCCCGGCGGTTCATTCATCTGACCGAAGACCATTACTGTTTTATCTATTACCCCTGATTCCTTCATTTCATTCCACAGATCATTACCCTCACGAGATCTCTCTCCAACTCCGGTAAAAACAGAATAGCCTCCATGCTCAGTCGCAATATTTCTTATAAGTTCAAGGATCAAAACCGTTTTCCCAACTCCGGCACCACCGAAAAGTCCAACTTTCCCGCCTTTAGTATAAGGCAATAAAAGATCGATGACTTTTATGCCCGTTTCAAGAATTTCTTCTCCGGTGAACAGTTCCGTATATTTAGGTGCCGGTCTGTGGATGCTCCAAACATCATCGGCCTTAACACTTCCGCCACCATCTATTGGCTCACCAAGGACATTGAACATCCGCCCCGCGTTACGCAATCCAACAGGCACTGAGATCGGAGCTCCCGTCGCTCTTGCTTCCATATTTCTTGAAAGACCTTCAGTCGGTGACATCGCCACACAACGTGCAACCAACGCACCTTTATGTTGCATTACCTCAGCTACGATCTTTCTGCTGCCATTATCGATTTCGACCGCCTCATTGATAAAAGGCATCTCTCCCTCAGGGAATCTGATATCTATTACCGGTCCTATTATTTGTATTATCCTGCCTGACGCCATCTTAACTCCTTATTTCGAAAGCTAAATAACACCTACTGTATTAGCTCCGCTGACGATCTCATTTAATTCCTGTGTGATATTTGACTGCCTGACTCTGTTGCTCAGCAATCTGAGCTCATCAAGCATATCTGTTGCGCTGTCTGTAGCGTTCTTCATTGCTGTCATTCTGGTAGTTTGTTCACTGGCAAATGCTTCTGTCAGAACCCCATACACCATGCCATTCAGATATGTATTAGCAAGATAATCCATAACTTCATTTGACGAAGGTATGAATTCGATATTGATCGTAGCAGGATCCGGAAGCATTTTCTGATAGG
>JAQVYV010000053.1 GCA_028708525.1 Eubacteriales bacterium | reverse complement strand
GCATTTCCGGTGAAAATACAAACCGGAATGTCAACAGAAGAAAAATCTGACCGGCCTGATCTGTCGGTAAGACATTCAACATATTTGATAAACTTCGTAGGATCTGAATACTTGTATACAGCGTTTATCTCATCCTTAGCAATATAATCTTTATTATCAAATATCAGTACATGTTTAGCTAAAGGAAAGATATTTCTGACACCCGGGTCTGATGAAAAAATAATTGCTCCGGGACCATCTGTTATTAAATCTACCGAGTTCATAGTAAAAACCGCGTCAGGAAATATAACCGATAATATTGAAGACAGTGTTGAAACATAGTGAAGATCCGGATCTATGAAATGAATATTAAGCATGAATCCCTCCAAGTAACAGAACGATATCATGATTCTAATCCTTTATTCACATAGTGGTATCAAAGAAAATCAGATAAATACAGACAAAAAGCGAGGAATTTCAGCAGAAGATCGACAAGAAGTCTCCGTGATCCCGTTGATTCTGATGCCTTCTGATAAAAGATCCGTAAGCATTGATATAAGATTGCGGTCAATGATTTGTCCCGGTATAAGAAGAGGTATACCGGGTGGGTAAATTGCGCAAGGTTCACTTATAACGCGGTTTTCGGAGAGTTTCAATTCAATACTCTCAGCGCCATCAGACTTAAAGTGGCTCTCTGACGGAGAGAAGGGAATTCTGCAAGATACATTCAATATTTCAATGATTTTATCCTTTAAATGAACGCGTCTTGAAAAATCAACAAAATTTCGTTCGATTTGTTCCTTGTCAGACATTGATTCCTCATAAACTTCTGTTAAAACTCCTGCAAGTTTCCTGAAGTCATCCTCAGTGTTGTTGAACTTACAAATCAAGACGATATCCGTAAGATCATAAAACTCGGGATATATTCCTTCTGAATTAAGTCTTTCTACCATATAAGTGATATCTACTGAAACTGCCCCGGGTGTGATACAGATCCTCATGGGATCTCCTTGAAAAGATGATAAACAGTTTCTAATGTTTTCCGGTAACATAGAATGAAAAGCTCTTATCATTTCTGTTGAATTGGATATCAATGAATTACCCTTAGTTGACATCAGTGCACGTGCATGATCAAGAGTTGCAGCAATAAGGAAGGATGGGCTTGTTGTTGAAACAGCTTTAAGTGCTCCGGCAAAAATTTTAGCAGACTCCGGTTTCTTTCTCAAAAATCCTTTGGAAATATGAAGCATAGCACCCTGTGTGAGTACAGGTAATGTCTTGTGTGCACTGTGTATAACTACATGTGCACCTTCAGAAAGAGCAGATGACGGCATAAGAGCAGGAGCAAAGCAAAAGTGTGAACCGTGAGATTCGTCAACAACAACAGGCATACCGCGAGATTCGGACATATGTATAATATTACTGATATCATCTGCTTTGCCGTAATAATCCGGCCTTGTAACAAAAACCAGTGCAGCATCAGGGTACTCATTTATTAGTTCAGGGATATCCGGGATAAACGCGAAAACCACTTTTATGCCATATAACCTGCATGCATTAAGCAAAGAGGAGTGAGATTTACGGTCAGCAATAATGATATCTCCCGGTGAAGCAAGAGAAATCAATGAAGCATGTACAGCTATACTTGCTCCGGTCGTTATAAAGAAGGTCATTCCGGCCCCGAAAGTTTCAGCGGCAAGACAGGAAGCTGTTCGGAACGCTTCTCCGGGGTCATTCAGATCATCAGTAAGGGAGAACTCCGTAGTGTCGATCTTGAGAGCATTTTCTCTGAGCCAATCAGAGAATCCCAACGAATTAGTGTGTCCCGGCATGTGAAAAGATATTGTTTCAGCCGATATACACTTCTTGAGCATGTCTATAATAGGGGTTTGACCATTATCTGATCCGGTCGGCATTTGAAATCAGTCTATCCGTAAATTGTGGATCTCGGCAATTTCAAGCCAGATCTCTTTCTCAATACGCTCGTTATCTTTGCACACATCCTCGTAAGTTTCCTCGATCCTGACTTTCTTGTCAGTCCAACGGTTAGTGGGTCTTGAAGGCTTGGCCGGCCTGTAGTTAGTATTATTGTTTGCACGAACCTGAGTTGAAGGTGATTTAGATTGTTGTGAAGTCTGCACGGGTTTTACGGGTGCCTGGACAGGATCCGGCACTGAAGGAGTTTGTGAAGATGCTCTGGCAGCCTTTTCCGGGTCATAAGGACGAGGTTTGCGTCTTCTGTTATTATTACGTTTAGGACGATATCCTCCGTTTGATGATGAGTTTCTGTTCCCGGAATTTCCGTTCCCTTGTGAACGTTCCTGTGGGTTGTTGCTTCGTTCGCGTTGTTTATTCGAGTTCTGATCCATTGCTTTCCTCCGTAATATCGTATATGTATTGTAACCGATTTCTATGATTCTAACAACTGCAATGAAATTCACAATTGTTAATATTATATGTAAAAAATACTCATGTGTTTACCAACTGAGGTCAAAATGATGTATTATAAATAAATAGTAGAAGATAAAGTTTGGGGGGATCATATGTTTGATGAAGAAATGAACAAACAGGAAATAGAAGAAACTCAGGAAACTCAGGAAATACAAGAGACACAAGAGACACAAGAGACACAAGAGACACAAGAGACACAAGAGACACAAGAACCTGAACCCCGAAAATTGAAAGGGAGAAGGTACAGAAAGATAAAGAAACCTGAAGACAGAGAGAAGAATGCAAGAAACTTCAGACTTGCATTGGTTTTTGCCTGTGTAATAATAGCAACAAGTTTAGTGACCAGCGCTGTATCGTATCAGTTGTTCTCATATTATTCTGAAAAGGGAGACTCATTATCTGAATCATCATCAGAGCCTTTATTTAATGAAGGTTCTTCAAATTCATCATCAACAATAACTTCGGATATCTCAACGGATGAAGGTGATGTACTTTCTATAGCTCAAGTCAATATAAAGGTAGGTCCTTCGGTTGTTTATATAGGAACTACTTATAAGGTGCAGAATGTTTTCGGCAGGAATGAAACAGCCGGAGGATCAGGCTCAGGAGTTATTCTGAATAGAGAAGGCTATATAGTTACTAATCATCACGTAATAAATGGAGCGGAATCAATAACAGTTAAGCTAAACACGGGAGACAATTATGAGGCTAAGCTGATTGGATCAGATGCACAGGCAGATCTTGCTGTTCTGAAGATAGAGGCTGATGATCTGAAACCGGCTGAACTGGGTGATTCATCTAAGCTTCTTGTGGGAGATCTGGCCGTTGCTATCGGAAATCCTCTTGGTACACTTGAAGGAACTCTTACTGCAGGAGTCATAAGTGCTTTGAACAGAACAATTACTATAGACGGAACAGACATGACTCTGATACAGACAGATGCTGCTTTGAACCCGGGCAATTCCGGTGGGGCACTTGCTAATGATAAGGGACAAGTAATAGGAATAGTCAACGCTAAGACAAGTTCTGTAGATGTAGAAGGTCTTGGTTATGCCATACCGATAAATGAGGCAAAATTGGTAGTAGATGATCTTGTGAACAAGGGATACGTAAGCGGAAGACTTCTGATCGGGATATCTACTAAAGATATAACTGAGGAACTGGCTGATTATTATGAACTGCCGGTGGGAGTTTATATAGTACAGGTTACTCCCGGCTCTCCGGCAGCTAAGGCCGGACTTATGGAAGGTGATGTTATAATTGGTATCGATGGTGAAGATATTAAAACCAGTGACGAAATATTGGATGTCCGTGACAGCCATATAGCAGGTGACAGTATCAAGATCCTTTTCATGAGGGATGGGCAGGAGAGAGCAGTAACGCTGGTTTTCGAAGAATACGTACCTGGTTGACCAGGTTTTCATAAAACAGAATATAGAGTATAATATATCTATTAACGCGGCCCGATGATGAATCGGGTCGTTTGCAAGGAGTGGAATTGAATGCTGGATATCAATATGATTCGCGAAAACCCGGGGTACGTCAAGGAAGGTCTTTCCAGAAAGGGTTTCAATGTAGATTTTACTGAATTTCTGGAAAAGGACAAGTCCAGGCGTGAGCTGATAAGAACTACTGAAAATCTTAAAGCTGAAAAGAATAAGATATCCTCAGAAATACCTGCACTTAAGAAGCAGGGAACTGATCTTACTTCTGTTTTTGCTAGAATTAAGGAAGATTCTGAACTAATCAAGCTAAATGATCAGAGAATAGCGGATCTGGATAAGGAGATGTCCGGATTTCTTGAATCACTGCCCAATTTGCCTGACGATGATGTTTTGTCGGGTGGTAAAGAGAACAACTTTGTGATCCGGACTTTCGGAAATGTACCTGAATTCTCTTATGAACCTAAACATCATGTGGATATTGCTGAATCACTTGGCATAATCGATTACACCAGAGGAGTCAAGCTTGGAGGAAACGGTTTCTGGATATATAAAGGGTTAGGTGCTCGTCTAGAATGGGCGATACTGAACTATTTTATTGAAGAACATCTTAATGACGGATATGAAATGCTGCTTGTACCGCACATTCTTAATTATGCATGCGGATATACTGCCGGTCAATTCCCGAAGTTTAAAGAAGATGTATTTCAGCTTAAGAGCGACGATGAATCAGGCTTTACTCATTTTATACTGCCAACAGCTGAGACAGCACTTGTAAATCTTCATAGAGATGAAATAGTTGATGAGGAGAAGCTGCCTTTTAAATATTTTGCATATACCCCGTGTTACAGGAAAGAAGCAGGAAGTTACAGAGCCGAAGAGCGTGGAATGATTAGAGGTCATCAATTCAACAAAGTGGAATTAGTACAGTACACTCTACCTGAAGATTCACAAGCAGCACTTGAGGAACTGGTTAGTAAAGCAGAGAAACTTGTAAGAGGATTAGGGTTACACCACAGAGTCAGTAAACTTGCAGCTGCTGATTGCTCAGCATCAATGAGAAAGACCTACGATATAGAAGTATGGATCCCCAGTATGAATGATTACAAGGAAGTCAGTTCCGCATCTAATGCCGGAGATTATCAGGCCAGGCGCGGCAATATGAAGTTCAGAAGAAAATCGACCGGTAAAACTGAGTTGATGCATACATTGAACGCTTCAGGTCTGGCAACCAGCAGGATACTTCCTGCCATACTTGAGCAGAATCAGCAGGCAGACGGAAGTATTATAATACCTGAAGTTCTTCGGAAATGGATGGGCGGCATTCAGAAAATAGGATGAACTCAGATCCCACTTAGAGAAGACACATCAACGAACTTTGGTTGGATCATATCTGCCGGACGCGTTCCAGAAGATGTATTCGTTAATACCAATATCTGCCAGAGCATCTATCTGACCGAAAACTTGTTCTGCTGTATATGCATAGTTCTGTATATAAGGTCTCTGATGACTGGGATGATTTAAAGTAGCATATCCGGATTCTATATAAACAGCTTTCAGAAATCCATATGTATCCTGATCGGGATCCGCATATTTCTTCCCGTTCATAACTGTGCCGTCTGCAAAGTGTGAAGGGTATATCATAGGTGATATTGTATCAAGGCCTAATTGGTTGAGAGAAGCCCACTCCTGACCGATCAGGTATCCATCCTGCTTGAATCCACGGTAAACCATAACACTTCCGAATACATCGATACTTAATGGCACTCCCAGTTTGTCCTGGATCTCTCTCTTGGCGTAACTAAGAAAAGCGTTTATACACTGGTATTTGAATCCGTTCTCATAATTGTAGCTGCCGTCTTCGTTTATAAAGACTGTACCTTCATTCCCGGGGAAATATTCAGCTTTTCTGATATCCGGTCCGCATACAGGAAATCGGACATAATCGAACTGGATCTCATCAAAGCCGAGTTCGATAGCTTCTTTGGCAATATCCACGAGATACTCCCATATAAGTGTGTTGGCAGGATTAACGAAAGGTTTATTGCCATCAAGAGGATAGATTATTGGATTTCCATCCTTATCCTGTATGCACAGATCCGGTCTTGCCTCAGCCAGATCATAGTCTTTAAAACATACGATGCGTCCGATAAGTTTAATGTTATTCTCTTTAGCTTTCCGCACCAGTGTCTCAACATTATAGTTGGAGTAGACTACTCCGATTTCATTGGCAAGTTCATTCTTGCTTTTAAAGTATACTCCGTTAGATTCTTTTAAATCTATCACAAAAGCATTTATGTCACTATTGTTGGCTATTTCGATATTAGCATCAAGATTAGCCGCAGAACCTATATAAAGTCCTCGGAGCTCGTTGTGCTGTACGATCTTGGGGTTGCTCACGGGAGCAAGTGCCGGGAAGGGAAGGGTAAATAAGTCGGGCAGTTCAGAAGCTCCCGGTGTAGGTTCAGTAACTTCAGACAGACCGGAAGATGATTGGGAAGATGTATCACTATCACTTTGTTGTGGGATCTCCTTTTCGGCATTTCTGACTTCCAGTGTTGAATCAGTCAAGCCTAAATCAAGTATAACATCCCCCTCAATAATGAGTTCACCTTCTGTAAACTCTGTTTTATCGCCTTTGGATATTTTCAGTGTCAGTTTACCCAACTCAGTTCCGGTATCATCTTTAACATATAGAGTATGATCACCGGGCATGACATTTAGAAATTCGTAGTATCCCCGGTTATCAGTAGTTGTGGTTAAAATATCAGAATGCAGTTCAATCTTCTTATTCGCCATTGGAGCGTCATCACTATCCAACAGTATTCCGGAAACCTTAACGCTGTCAGTATTAGACGGAGCACTGCTTGAAATACCTGAAGGTGTTGTATTAGATCTGTCCAGACTCTTAAATATCAGAAGGCCTATCAAAACAAGAAGAACAACAGACAATATTACTAAAACTACAGGAAATATCCTGTTCGAAGGATTTCTGAGTCTACGACTTGGCTTTCTGCTGCGACCCGAATATTGTATATAATTCTGTCTGGGCTTCTTAGCTGATTTCATCCTGATTCTCCTCGTATACTATTATATGTTAAGTAAATACTTTATTCTTGCTTACGTGACATTATAATATATTATCCTGTGTGTTGTCACTAACATGATCATTTACTAAGCCAATAAGCCAATAAGCCATAAGTTGCTTTCTTTAGTTGCGAAAGAGTCCGGCCGATGTTAGAATAAATCATACCATGCAATCGCAAACAATCGAATAACGGAGGTGGCCATGCTTATAAGAAACTGTGCCGGAGGGATCGTATTTTATGATCATAAAGTTTTGATCCTCAAGAATGAGAAAAATGAATGGGTTTTCCCGAAAGGTGTCATCAGAACAGATGATTCAACAGAAACGATCGCGAGATCAAGAGTACTCCTGGAAGCAGGAGTCGAAGCTGATATCGTTAGTACAGCAGGCATGACCAACTATGAATTTTATTCAGTTTCAAGGCAGAGACCTGTGTGTAACAGGATAACATGGTTTGTTATGGAGGCGAAGAGCGATAAATGCACGCCAAACTCGGTCCAGAATTTTTCCGAAGGTGGATTTTTCCCAATCGATAAAGCTGTAACAATGATAACATACAGTCAGGATAAATCACTCCTGATGGTCTCTTATCAGCATTACATCAAGGATAAAGAACAGACAATCTGATCAAAGTATAAATCCGGATGCCTTGATGTATCCATACCCCGCATATTGGGTCTTGATACGCCCGGATGTGACTTCGTTTATCGCTTTTAAAGTCATAACATCGATATCGTATGGAATAGATAGTTTGAAGGATACATTTTCACCGTAAATGATATCAGTCAGCATTGCACTGCTATCTTTCAATCTTTGGCGGATCCTTTCGTGATCCTGATAGTTTGAGACACACATATACTCAAGACATCTGACCATTCTAACGGGAACTGCATTGTCAACAGCATTTGAAGCGGCTGTTGAGTACGCCTTAACAAGCCCCCCTGTTCCGAGAAGTGTACCTCCGAAATATCTGGATACAACTATCACAGCATCCTCGATCCCCCTCTTTCTCAGAATGTCAAGGACAGGCAGACCGGCTGTTCCGGATGGCTCTCCATCATCAGAATATTTATTTCTCTGATCGATATCTCCCGCTATCCATGCATAAACATGGTGAACTGCATCAGGATATTCAGACCTGGCAGATTCAATATAATGTAACGCTTCAGATCCATTGCTGATCGGAGCGGCGATCGAATGGAATACGGACTTCTTTTCAGTGTAAACATTGCAACCCTTTGATTCCAATGTAACATAATCATTTCTTATGTTCGCAGAACATTCATTCATTATAAACTCCTGTCATTTGACGAAAAGTGAGCCTGTCTGATATAAGATGAACGCCGCTGCCCATGCTATACCGGTCTGAAAGAACATAATCGAACCAGCTTTGGCTAATGAACCCAATTCGCGTCTGATCACAGCAAGAGTAGCAACACACGGCATATAAAGTAAAGTAAAAACAAGAAATGAAGCTGCTTGTAAAGGTGTGAAAATATTTTGCAGAGAAGCGATCAGTGACGTGTTGTCAGGAGAAGATGTAAGCACGGCAAAAGTGCTGATAACAGCTTCTTTAGCTGTGAGTCCTGTGATCAAGGCTGTTGAAGTCATCCAATTTCCAAAACCTAACGGTCTGAATATTGGCACCAATAAAGTACCTATTCCTGCAAGCATACTGTCTGAATTGTCACTGACGAAATCCAGTCTGAAATCAAAACTTCTCAGAAACCAGATCATCATAGTTGCAAGTAATATCACAGTAAAGGCCCTGGTTATAAAATCTTTAGCCTTTTCATATATATTAAGAAACACACTCTTAACTGATGGCAGCCTATACGCAGGCATCTCCATAAGGAATGGCGTAGGTTCACTATGGTACATGATTTTCTTCAAAACAAGCCCTGTTAACACAGCAACAAGCATTCCTGTAAAATACAAAATGGTCATAACCGCGGCTTGCTTTCCCGGGAAGAAAGCCGCTGCAAACATTATATATATAGGTACCTTAGCGCTGCACGACATGAATGGGATCAACATCATTGTTATCTTCCGGTCTCTTTCGCCTGACAAGGTCCTTGTTGCCATGACAGCGGGTACTGAACACCCAAAGCCAATAAGCATAGGGACAAATGCCTGACCGGAAAGTCCCATCTTACGCAACAGGCGATCCATAACGAATGCTATGCGCGACATGTAACCTGTATCTTCGAGAATTGAAAGAAAAAAGAATAAGATCAGTATTGTGGGAAGAAATGACAAAACGCTCCCTACACCGGAGAGAATACCTTCAACGACAAGGGATCTGATAGCGATGTTTATCTGAACAGAATCAAGAAAATCGCCTGTTACCATTATCAAATATTCTATGATGCCGGCAAAAGAATCGCTAAGCCATGAACCAAACAACCCAAAAGTCAGATAGAATATCGCTACCATG
The DNA here is from genome assembly GCA_028708525.1 of Eubacteriales bacterium. Lineage (GTDB taxonomy): Bacteria > Bacillota > Clostridia > Saccharofermentanales > UBA5734 > JAQVYV01. The sequence goes on along the minus strand of JAQVYV010000053.1, from coordinate 1,084 downwards.
GCAAAAACAAATATCGGTATGGCAAGATACTTGTGAGTCAACCACTTATCCAGTCTGGAGGAGAAGCTTTGCTGAACAACAGAGCAAGACCTGCTGACGGCATCCGCAGACAACTTTTCGATGTATTCGTATCTCATGTCCGCAAGTGCGGATTCTCTGTCCTTGCCTAACTCTGATTCCATCTCTTCTGTCAGATGCCCGATAATGTCAATTTCGGCAGGAGTGAGTGACATTTCCTTAATAAATCTGTCATCGCCTTCGACAAGTTTAGAAGCAGTAAATCTAACGGGTAAAGCAGATGCCCTGGCTTTATCTTCAATTACATGTGCGACAGCATGGATCGCCCGGTGTACTTCACCGGTGCAAAAATCATACTTCTCAGGTTTGATATTACTCGAAACAACTAAAGCTACCTGATCAACCAGATCATCTATACCGCGGTTTCTGCTTGCTACAACAGGAACCACCGGGATCCCAAGTTCAGCCTCCAGTTTTCTAACATCGATCGAATTCCCGCAGGATATGACCTCATCCATCATGTTTAATGCAAGGACTGCAGGTATTCCAAGCTCAAGAACCTGGAGAGTAAGGTAAAGATTTCGCTCCAAATTAGTTGCGTCAGCAATATTTATTATTCCGTCAACCTTTTCCTTCAAAATAAAATCCAACGTCACCATCTCTTCGGTAGAGTAAGGTGAAAGTGAATATATTCCCGGAAGATCAACTATTTCCAGTTCGCTCTTCCTTCGTACTATCCCGGACTTCTTCTCGACTGTTACACCCGGAAAATTTCCAACATGCTGATTGCTCCCGGTCAGTTGATTGAAGAGAGTTGTTTTGCCGGAATTCTGGTTCCCGATAAGAGCTATCGTATATTTCATTGTTTATAATTCCTATCAACTAAAATCATAGCGGCATCCTGTTTTCTGATAGATAATTCATATCCTCTTAGACGTATAACAATCGGATCCCCGAAAGGTGCATGCTTAATAACACTTACCTTTGTTCCCGGAGTTAATCCCATGTCAAGCAATCTTCTTCTTAAAGGACCATGGCCTCTAACTTCTGTTATTATAGTTGCTTC
>JAQVYV010000206.1 GCA_028708525.1 Eubacteriales bacterium | reverse complement strand
GGTACTGATATGAGACTCTACGTTGACCAGGCTGATCCATATCTTACCGGGCAGATAAGCAGGGATATGGAATGAAGTTACCGCTTAAAGTCAGGATCTATATTTTCTCTATCGTCCTTCTGGCGTATGCAGCAGGAAGTTTAGTTGTTTTCCAAAATACGGGACATTCATTTTCATGGGAGTACATGATGTTCTGGTCTGTCCTTGCGATATTGACCGAATCCCTTGTCATCAGACTGCCAAACGGGATGGGGCTTTCAGTTGGGCTTGCTATTACACTCGCTGCACTTCTTTCACATGGTCCGGTTACAGCGATGCTTGCTACAGGTTTTGGATTTATGTTCAGGATCATCCATGTTAAGGAAACAGGGAAAGTGGTACATATACTGAATAATGATCCTTATAAGACATTGTTCAATACAGCGCAAGGGATCTTGTGTATAAGTATTTCAGGAATATTCTTTAGTCTCCTTGGAGGGGTTCCCGGAAAATTCGATCTCCTTCTTACGATCATGTCAGTGGTTTTCTATACTGTTATCAACAGTTGCATAATGGCATTGTTTTTCACATTTCTTACTGAAGGACAATTTATCAGTACCTGGATACAGAATCTTAAAGGACTGTTTTTCAATATCATACTTGTTGGATCGATGGGCATAATTCTGTTTCTTGCTTTTGACAGTTATGGAGCAGGTGCTGTTTTGCTGTTCATTGCACCGTTATTGTTAGCCAGGTTCGCATTCAAGCAATATACGGATCTCAGAGAGACTTATGTTGATACGATCAAGGCATTCAACGAACTTACTGAAGCGAAAGATCCTTATACCGGTGAACACTCTTCGCGTGTTGAGTTATATGCGGTCGGATTCGCTAAATATCTTAAACTGACCAATCAGCAGATCGAGAATATACGGATGGCGGCTATACTGCATGACGTTGGAAAGATAGGGATCGAAGATGATATCCTGAAGAAGGATTCAGGTCTTACAGACAATGAATATAAACAGATAAAGAATCATCCCAATATTGGTGCTGACATTATCCAGAACGTTCATTTTCTTAAGGATGTATCCAGGATAATAAGGCAGCATCACGAGAGATTCGACGGTAAAGGCTATCCGGAAAATTTAAGCGGTGATCAGATCTGCAAGGAAGCCGTTATTGTTTCTCTTGCAGACACTTATGATGCTATAACGTCGCTCAGAGCCTATAATAAGCCGCTTTCGTGCGAGGATGCCGGGGCTGAGATCGCTAAGAATGCGGGAGTCCAGTTTGAGCCGGGATTAGCTGCTGAGTTTGTTGAATATGTGAAGCAGAATCCGGAGGTTTTCAAGAAAGATGCTGTTTGAAGCGGTAGTGCTTGCTTTAATAACAGGAATTATCTTTAAAGGCAGACCTGCTAACCTTAAGACATTTGAGATAAAGCATGCATGGCTTATTTTCGGAGGTCTGATAGTGAGATATGTGCCAAAGCTTCTGGAACTAAAGTTCATGGGGTTTATCCCGGTGGAGATAGAAGAGATAGCACCTTTGTTTTTTGCCGTATCATACATGATGCTTATTGCAGGATGTGCATTTAATTTGGACCAATGGGAGATGATCTTTGTTCTTTCGGGTGTGGTCCTCAATTTTGCGGTCGTGATCGCTAACGGCGGATATATGCCGGTCAGCAGGGAGATCCTTGAAGCGTCAGGATATCCGCTGAATGAACTTAAGAACGCAAGGATCGACATGAACCATATACTGACAGGCGATGATACAAGACTGCGGTTTCTTGCGGACAATATACCTTTAACGCGTTTATACCCAATGAAGAAAATAATTAGTTTAGGTGATATACTAATGAGTGCAGGAGTTTTCATGCTGATTTTCCGAAGACTTCGCGGCAGAAGCAGTCATCTCAGAAATATCAACAATGAGGAGGGAGCTTAAAATGTTAATTCCTTTTACCCGAATCGCGTCTATGTCTCCGCTTACGGGAGACAGGATCGAATCCTGGCCGATAATAATGATCGTTGTTGCAGCGATCGCTGTTGCGGCAGTGCTCATATTTCTAAGGAAAAAGTAAGAACGGGAGTCAGCAGAGAGCGCTTTTAGGGGAAACCGTGAAGTTCATCGTAGTGCTTACCGGTACAAGATCCTGAGCGGTCACAGTGTATTTAAGGCTTATTTTCCCGCCGTTGTCTGCAAGTTTCAGTTTCAGTTTGTTCGTCAGAAAACCAACATCCATCATGCGATCCGGCATTTCGATCCGGCTTATATGTTGTTTGCCTTCTTCGAATAAAAGACTGATCGGGTCTGTTCCGGCTCTTTCAAGTGATACTGTACCATCTCTGTTAACTGAAAGGCGTGCAGAAGTAGGTGTTGTCCGGCTATCGTTCGGTTCTGTATAAGTCAGCAGCCAGGCGTCATCGTTCACTGTCAGATCACCTTCGGTCTGCTGTACAATTCTCAGAAGACTTCTGCCACCTGATCTCTGTTCTGTAAGTATATCTATGCTGACTTTGTTGTTCAGATCCATATGTACCTTCCTGTATGTTT
>JAQVYV010000052.1:6439-10525 GCA_028708525.1 Eubacteriales bacterium | reverse complement strand
AATATTTTTAAAGAAACTAAAAAATAATATATTACTCACTTTTTTTTATATGAGAAATCCTGTCACCCATTGATACAAAAGGGCTAGCTGGATTTTTTTCTCTCTCAACTGTCAAAGATGGGATTATACCACAAGATCAAGGAGCATTGCACAGACAGGCACTGATACGACCGAAAAGACAGTAGTCAGAAAAACTGAACCGGCCGCATTCTGAGCATCACCTTTATACTGTATAGCGATAACTGTCGTAGCAGCCGCAGCAGGAAGAGCTGAGTAGATAACAGCCATTTTAAAAACAACCGGATCCAACGGTATTTTGAAAAGAACCAGAAAGACTATTAGCGGTGCCATAACAAGCCGCATAAAACTGAGAACATAAAGTCGTTTGTCGGCGAAAATCTTCCTGATCGGTGCTTCAGCCAGCAAAATCCCGGTTACAGCCATCCCCATAGGTGTAGCAGTTCGCCCAAGAAATTCAAGAGTGCTTGCAATGGGGACAGGAAATGTTACACCCAGAAAATATACCGCGAGGCCTACAGGCACAGCCAGAACAGGAGGAGTCAGCAAAGCTCCGGCAGCAGTCTTGATCATTTCATATGAAGACAGCTTAATATCCTTTGGTTTTATAAGCAGCGGACCTGCTACGTAGATTATAAGCCTTACCGGAACAGTGAATATACTGATATAGAAGAGTCCTTTATCCGGAAACAGCGATTCCATAACAGGGTAGGCCATAAAGGTAAAATTAGGGAACATCATCGCAAAAGACATTATACCTGCGAAAGAATCTTTAGTTTTCATGATGCTTTTTGCCGCAAAACTAATCGCAAACATCAAGATGATCATGCCAATACTTATTATGATCAAGTGTAAGGAGTTCTCAAGATCATTCTTGTCGACCGGTATGCTCATCGAACTTACGATTATCGCCGGAAAAACAAAATCATAAAGAAACATCGACAAGCCACGCCCGAAGTTACCGTCAACGATTTTAAGCTTCCTTGCCGTATAACCAACAAGTATCAGAAGGAACATGACCAAAGCAAGACTCGTTGCGTTCATTTGCACCCGCCTTTCAGTGGGTCAGCTGACGGCTTTCCGGCCTTTCTGGGAAAACCTGCAGGAGTCGTTTTGACTTTTCTTATAAGTACTAATGTTCTGAAAACATCGGATCCGGGAAGAAAATATTCCCGAACTTCTTCAACGATTCCACCAAGCTTCGAGATAGCATATCCTGCTTCATTGATCTCTTCAACCGCCTGCGCTTTCATCGCCGCAAATACCCCGCCCACCCGAACCAGCGGAAGACAGTACTCACAAAGTTCCGGTAACGCCGCAACCGCTCTTGCTGTAACGATATTGAATTTCTCTCTGAGCTCCCTTGTGTTGCCGACATCTTCAGCACGAGCATGTATGACCTTAACGCCGCATATCCCAAGTCTTTCATTGAGCTGACTTAGGAATCCGGTCCTTTTCTTCAGAGAATCGATGAGAGTCACATCCAAGGAAGGCATAACTATTTTCAGAGGCATACCGGGAAACCCCGCTCCCGTTCCAACATCAGCCAGCATAAGGTCAGACCCCTGAACATCCGCTTCTTTTAGGACAATCGGCAGAATTGCTATGGAATCGGCAAAATGCTTCAGTGCGATCTCTTCGTGATCGGTTATCCTCGTTAGATTAATGATAGAATTGTATTCCAGCAAAAACCTTTCATAAATATCGAAGAGCTTTCTCTGTTCATCACTCAGGCTTATCCCCATCATATCAGCCAGAAAGGCAATATCCCTCATCTGTTTCCCTGCTTCCGCTGTGCCTCCAGATAAACGAGAAGCACAGATATATCCGCAGGAGAAACGCCTGATATCCTTGAAGCCTGTCCCACAGATAACGGCCGCATCTTCTGAAGTTTCTGCCGGGCTTCGATCCGAAGACCGGATAAATCATCATAATCAATATTCTCCGGGATCGGTTTATGCTCCAGTCTGATGAACTTCTCGATCCTGTCATTCTCCAAAGCGATATATCCCTCGTATTTTATCCTGACTTCGGCCTCGAAACACACTGATCTTGGCAGAGGTTTTCTCAAAGGATCGACCGCCGCCAACGAAGAATAAGATATCTCCGGTCGTTTAATAAGGGCAGCAAGAGTAGTTCCACTACTCACGGGCGTGCTCCCCAGTTCCTGCAACAAACCGTTAAGCTTAGTATCAGGTTTCAGAACAGTCTTCCTGAGCCGCTCGACCTCCTCATTTATCTTCTCGGCTTTATCAAGGTAAATACCATATCTTTCTTCAGATATAAGACCGATCTTATATCCTGTTTCCGTCAACCTCTCATCAGCATTATCCTGCCTGAGAACAAGCCGGTATTCAGCTCTCGATGTCATCATTCGGTATGGCTCAGGAGTCCCCTTGGTTACAAGGTCATCAATCAACACACCTATGTATGCCTGACTCCTGTCGAGTATCAGCGGATCCCTGCCCAGCTGCGTATGAACGGCGTTGATACCGGCTATAAGCCCCTGTCCTGCAGCCTCTTCATATCCTGAAGAGCCATTTATCTGTCCGGCAAAAAACAATCCCTCCACTTTCTTGTGCTCCAGTGTCAGTTTAAGTTCAGTTGGTACGATACAATCATATTCTATCGCATAAGCTGACCTCATGATCCGGCACTTCTCCAGTCCCGGAACCGTCCTCAGCATCCTGACCTGAACATCCTCAGGCATACTGCTTGACATTCCCTGAACATACATTTCTTCTGTTGTATCACCGGTAGGCTCAATAAATATCTGATGTCTGCCGTGCTGTGGAAATTTAACAAACTTATCTTCTATCGACGGACAATACCTGGGGCCGACACCATCTATATCTCCGCTAAAAAGAGGTGACCTGTGGATGTTGTCCATAATGATCCTTCTTGTCTCCTCTGTTGTCCATGTCACCCAGCAGGATTTCTGTTCCTTCCCTATAAAGCTTTCATCATCTTCATTCTCGAATGAAAACAAACAAGGATACTCATCTGCAGTTTGTTCTTCAAGTCCTGCAATATCGATCTCCTTCATATTTATTCTTACAGGTGTACCTGTCTTAAATCTAAGCAACCCCACTCCGAGTTTACGGAGATTCTCCGACAGTCCCACCGAAGGAAACAACCCGTCAGGTCCTCCTGAATATGATGTTTCTCCGATTATTATCCTGGATTCCATATATGTTCCCGTCGTAACTATTACAGCTTTACACTCATAAAGAGCACCGTTTCTGCTCATTACTCCGCGAACTTTTCGAGTGATACCCGGATATTCGTCACAAAGTATATCAACTATCTCAGCCTGACGAAGGTGCAGCCCGGGCTGCCTCTCCAGCGCATGCTTCATATACTGCTGATAAGCACGCCGGTCTATCTGTGCTCTTGGAGAGAGAACAGCAGGTCCCTTGGACGTGTTGAGCATCCTGCTTTGGATATAGGTAGCGTCTGCGGCCTTACCCATCTCACCGCCAAGTGCGTCTATCTCCCTGACAAGCTGACCTTTAGCTGTTCCTCCGATATTTGGATTACACGGCATATTTGCAACCGAATCCATATTCATTGTAAAAACAACAGTCTTCATTCCAAGCCGGGCAGCTGCCAAAGCAGCCTCACAGCCGGCATGTCCTGCACCTATCACAGCTATGTCATAGTTTTCTTCTCTGTAAATATTAAGACAGTCCGTCGTGTTTTCTGTTTTCATTTTCCAACACAAAATCTTGCGAAGATCTCCTGTATAAGTTTCTCACTGACCTCGTCACCTGTTATCTCGGCAAGGCTTTCACTTGCCTTTCTGAGAGCAGAAGCCAAAACATCCAGAGGTGACCCGCAGACCATCCCTTCATGTGCAATACTTATCTCCGTCTGAGCCTGTCTTAGAGAACGCAAATGCCTGCTGTTCGTAATGATTATCTCCTCTGATGAACTGTTTCCGAAACTATTATAAATATTCGTTATAAGAACTCTGACTTCATCCAATCCTTCGCCGGTAACAGATGAAAACGGAATAACAGGAAAATCCGGGAAATTTCTCTTCACTTCATTCAAGATACTATCAAA
>JAQVYV010000052.1:0-6339 GCA_028708525.1 Eubacteriales bacterium | reverse complement strand
CGAAACTATTATAAATATTCGTTATAAGAACTCTGACTTCATCCAATCCTTCGCCGGTAACAGATGAAAACGGAATAACAGGAAAATCCGGGAAATTTCTCTTCACTTCATTCAAGATACTATCAAATGGCTTGATGTCTATCTTGCTAATAATGACTGCAAATCGTCCCTTATGAGAATTGATCCAACTATCCGTAAGTCTTCTGAACTCGTCCTGAAGCGTCTCTTCAGTATTCCCATATTCATCTATCACCCAAAGCACCAGGTCAGCTGACCCGATCGCCTGTTTCGCTCTTCCGACGCCAAGTTGTTCGACCATATCGGACGAATCGCGAATCCCGGCCGTATCTATTATTTTAACCGGAAGACCTCCGACATTGACAAATTCTTCCACTGTGTCTCTGGTTGTTCCGGGTATATCTGTGACAATAGACCTTTCGTGTCCGGATATTATGTTTAAAAGCGATGACTTTCCTGCATTCGGTTTTCCTGCAATAGCAACAGTAAAACCTTCTCTAAGTATCCTGCCTTGCTTGAATGAATCTGTTAGTCCGGAGATATCTGTAAGAAGTTCCTCAGTCTTAGAGATCAAATGTTCTCTAACCACCCGACCATCCTCATGTTCCGGGAATTCAAGTGCCATTTCCAATTCAGCCAGTACCCTGTACAGAGAATTATTGATTTCTCTGATCCTGGACGAAAGATTACCCTTCATCTGGCCGATCGCCTGTGAACTTGCTTTATCAGCCTGAGACGATATCAGATCCATCACTGCTTCTGCCTGAGCCAGATCCATCTTGCCATGTAAGAAAGCATTTCTGGAAAACTCTCCCGGTTCAGCCGGGCGGGCACCGAATACATAAAGCAGATCAAGTATCTTTTCTCTGACTGCGGTTCCTCCGTGACAAGATATCTCGACCGTATCTTCACCTGTATATGAGTTTGGAGCGCTGAATTTAGTCAAAACAACTTTATCTGCCGTTTCCCCGGTTCGGGGATCGCGGATCTCTCCGTAAGCACATGTATATGGTTCCATATCATAAACAGTAACATTCCGCCTGCTTTCAGATACGAAAATATCATCTGCTATCTCAAAGCTTGACCTGCCGGACATCCTTATCACGGCTATACCGGAAACCCCCGGCGGTGTAGCCGGAGCACAATATGCAAAACGACCAGTATGACCGGTCAACATCATCACTCCTTAACGGGCGAAATGATCACACATCTTTCAGGTTCTGCACCTTCACTGAATGTTGTTACACCCGGGAAATCCTGAAGCGCAAAATGAATTATCCTTCTTTCTGCCGGATTCATTGGCTCCATTTCATAACTCTTTCCGACACGAATTACTTTCTCTGCGGTTCTTACGGCAAGTGATTTCAGCGAATCCTCTCTTCTTTTACGATAACCGGAAATATCGACGACTACCCTTTTCCTGTCATCTGTATGACGATTCAAAACCAGATTAGCAAGATATTGTATTGCATCAAGCGTTTCTCCGTGTCTTCCAATGACCGCACCTACATCCTTGCCGCTGACATCGACATACACTGTTTCCTCTTCAGAATAGGATGTGATATTACCTCTCACTCCTATACCGCTAAGCACTTTAGATACAAACTCGACAGCAATAACCTCTTCCTCGGTACCCGGGTCAGATGTATGGTCCTCATCATCACCGTAATAGATCTGAGGTTCGTCTTCAATGGATACGAGTACTCTTGCTTCCTTCCTCCCTATCCCCAGTATTCCGCCCTCATCGCCTTCTTCAAGTACTTCGATTACGACTTCTTCTTCGCTTAAGTTCAATTCATCCAGTGCTGCTTGTATCGCTTCCTGGATGTTTCTGCCTGTTTTTTCTACTGATATCGACATTGCATTTGCCTCCGGATTAATTATTTATTAGCTGGTTCTATGACTTTGATCTCTGCTCTTTTAGAAATGAGAAAATATAATATAAACTGTTGCGCCATACTCATAAGGTTACCGACGACCCAGTACATACCCATAGCAGCCGGCATGGTAAATGTGATCCACAATGTAAACAACGGCATAAACCACGTCATTCCCTTTGTCATTCCTGCAGAAGGATCAGGTGCTTCCTGAGCACTCTTGGCAGGATTCTTCTTAGATCTTTCCTTCTCTTCTTTCAGTTGTTTTCTGTTGGGGGCTGTCCATTGTGAGACTTTCATGGAAAACCATGTAGTAACAACAGAAAGTATCGGTATTATAAGCAAAGGAAGATACGTGCCCATCTCATCGCCGAAAAGCACGGCAGGCTTATAAGTCGGATTAAGTCCCAGATTAAGCCCCAGAAAATTAAGATCGATAAGCTGTCCGACTTTGATCAGTCCTTCATTCAAAGCTTTACTCATAACTTCAACACTGTTATTCAAAGCATTGACGATAGGGATATTCATCATTTCTGCGTTCTTAGCTGCCTGTTCAGTCATAAGTCCAAGGTCATACACTATCTTGGTAAGCCCTGTCGCAGTGCCGTCGTTAGAAAGTTTTCCGATCGCATCGAGCGGTACGCCCATTATTCTTACAAGCGGAGCCGATATCATTCTGTACACAGGCCATATGATTATAAGTTGAACTATAGAGGGAAGACATCCGGCAAGAGGCGAAAACCCGTGTTTCGTATAAAGCTCCTGCTGAGCTTTCTGAAGCTCTTCCTTATTGTTGCCGTATCTGCGCTTGATATCCTCAAGCTCTTTATTCATTCCCTGTTGCTTGATCGTACCCTTATACTGCTTTACTCCGAGAGGTATCATGACAGCCCTGAGAAGTATTGTAAAAATAATGATGACTATACCAAAATTATTAAAAACATCATAAAGGAACCTCATGACATGTCCGAAGACCCAATAAAGCGGGTCAAGGAGCCCCATCGAAATCATAATCGGCTGAAAATCCATAAAGTAATTCTCCTTTTCCGGTCAGCGCTATCTGACAGGATCATAACCGCCCTTACAGAACGGATTACATCTCAGCAGTCGTCTTAACGCCATCCAGGAACCTTTAAGAGCTCCATATCTGCTGACAGCTTCATAAGCATATTCCGAACAGGTCGGCGTAAACCTGCAGTTATTCCCCAAATATGGTGAGATCGCTGACTTATAGAAGCGGATCAGCATCAGAAATAATTTCTTGATCATCAGCGTTTCCTTTCTCAGCAAAACCAACCGGCTTCCATATCCCTGCTTTCTTCAAATGAGCAACGATATCGCTTTCCATAATATCATATGACAAGTCTTCCGTGGCGTCTCTGCCCAGAAGAACGATATCATATCCGCACATAAGGCTTTCTTCGTTGAGTCTGTAAGCTTCGCGCATCAGTCGCCTGATCCTGTTTCTGCGAACACTTCCTTTTACCTTCCTGCCGGTAGTTATCCCCAGTCTGTTGATCTCTCTTCTATTTTTCATGTAATGAAGAACGCAGTGTTTTCCGGGAATGTATCTGCCGCGTTTATAAACTCTTCCAAACTCATGATTAAAACGAAGAGGTACAGTAAATTTCATTTGAGAACAACCTTCCGTGAGCTATCCCACACAAAGAGAAGGACCACTATTCGCGGTCCTCAAGCGGTTAGTCTCTTTCTTCCTTTGAGTCTGCGCCTCTTAAGGACATCTCTACCCGATGCGGTTTTCATCCGCTTACGAAAGCCGTGTTCAACTTTCCTCTGTCTCTTCTTAGGCTGATAGGTTCTTAACATTTATGTTTACCTCCATGGTGATATCGATTTGCACAGTGTTAAGATTATACTAGCCAAATCACATGAATGTCAATATCTTTCGGAAATCCTCACCGGACCCTCATCTCTCAGTGAGCCGGAAAGCACATTATCTGTTCTGATAGCGGACGCAGCTGCAAGCCTTTGAACATTCTCATCAGCTCCGAAATATTGCGGATCTTCAACAGCAGCTTTAACCGGGAGTATCCTGTGGATACGCTTTCCGGATCTGTCATCTTTCCATATATAAGTCTTAAAGAACCTGCCCTCTGTCACGGAAATATTCCCCGAACTGTCACGTTCTATCTTTACCTCAGCAATGACTGCGTCTTCAGCGTAACCATTTGTGCTATGAGTATTGAATCCCATATTCCCCATAATGTTTCCCAATGAATAGAATACGATAGTGTTACGACTTCTGTTCTCTGATGTTATGACCTCGATCTCCTGAAGAACATGAGGATGGTGTCCGAATATGATATCCACACCTTCCAGTGCCAGAAAACGAGCAAGATCACTCTGTCTGCTGTTGTGAGATGTCTTATACTCTTCTCCCCAGTGCATATTAAATACGATCACTTCTGCCCCGGCTTTCTTCATTTCCGATATCCTTGCTCTCATCACCTTTTTATCTTCAGCCAGTCGCGTACTGCTGTAATAATTGAAACTGTCAACAAGCGGCCATGCTTCTTCAGGCAGGTAGATGCCGTTGATATATCTGCCTGTTCCGTTGCCGTGGGTCTCATATGTATAACCTGCAAATCCCACCTTTATCCCGTTAATATCCGAGATGAAATATCCCGGATCCGATGCATCGCTTCGTGTTCCTACGACTATCAGCCCGGTCTCCCTGAATACATCAGCGGTCCTCCTGACGCCCTCGATCCCTTTATCGTAAGCATGGTTGTTAGCAGTATTCACTGCGTCTATCCCGGCATCCAATATTGCTTTCGCGATCTCATCAGGAGCATTAAATCGCGGATATCCGCTGTAACCGGGCCCCGCTGTCGTTCCCTCAAAATTGATCATAGAAAAATCAGCAGCAGTGAAGATATCTTTAACAAATTCGAAGATATGTTCATAATCATACCCACCTCCGCTTTGTTCTCCACCTTTGATAACAGAATCATGAAGAATGATGTCCCCTGAAGCCATGATCACAGCCTCAGCTTTCAAATCGGGTAACGGAGAAGGAGAAGGAGAATGGCTAAGTTCTTCAGGAAACGATACATCAATGTACTCAGAACTCTCTGTTCCAACAGATATCCCCGGAAGCGAAGGTGTCCCTGCAAGAGAACAGGACAAGAGTGAAAGTACCAGAACCATACTGACATAATGTGCTGTCAGCCGACTCAAGACTCGCATCAAACTTTTAAATCTTCTTTCAGTCACTTTGATCAACTCAATACCTGCTTCCGTTCAGACTAGGTCCTGAATCAAAAGTCTCCGTCAGCGAGATAAAATACCCCTTCCCGCGATATTTGTCTTCCAGGTTCCGGACAACAGTCTTGGCCCGATCGTCATTATCAAAAACCCCGAATACGGTCGGACCGCTCCCGCTCATCGCCGCTCCCTTACACCACTCATATGAATCAAGTGTTATTATCACATCCGCGATCTCAGGCTCTATTTCCGTAAAAAATCCTTCGAAAACATTACCCCCGGATCTCATGACCTTCTCCGCGCTGCCGTCTTCAAGAGCTCTTATGATCCCGTCTGTATCAGGCCTTTTCAAATCATCCCGTCTGTCTATAGCCCTGAACGCAGCTGCAGTAGACACGCCAAAACCGGGTTTTACCAACACTATCTTGTGATCTCCAAAATCCGGCAAAGATCTGATCACATCTCCTATTCCTGTACACAGTGCGGTTCCACCGGTCAGACAGAAGGGAACATCTGCTCCGATTCCGGCAGCAATAATATGCAGATCATTTCTACTTATAACATTTTCGCACAAATGATTCAATGCCCAAAGTGTACCTGCCGCATCCGCGCTTCCCCCCGCCAGCCCGGCCTCCTGAGGTATGTTTTTTTCTATATATATTTCAATATCACTTAAATGCAAAGACATGGATTTCAGCAAAGGACCTGCTTTATCTACATAAGCCTTCGCCGCTCTGAATGCCGTATTACTGCTGTCTGAAGGCATCCGGGGATCGCTTCCATCAACTGTTATCCTTAGTTCTTTCGCACAGACATCTGAAAAGGTAAGTGATACACGGACGATATCTGACAAAGCTATCGTCTGCATTACAGTTTCCAGAAGATGATACCCGTCATCCCGCACACCTGTTATATCAAGAGAAAGATTGATCTTAGCAGGGGCACGGACAACACATTCTCTGATCATATAACTTTCCTGCCTTTCGCTCCCGTGTTCTCTCCTGTCATATGCATCAGGATACCGAATATCCTGTCAGGTGCTTCTCTGAGATCAACAGCTGCACCACGTAAAACCAGATATGGTTTGCTGCCGGCATTGAATAAAACCTTGCCTTTGTATTCAGGATCATTCAATACTGAAGCCAGACTCTGCATATCCGGAATGAAGTGTTCTCTGTATGTCATTAAGACACTCTCTCCTTTGATCCATATACGA